>QHXA01000568.1 GCA_003222755.1 Acidobacteriota bacterium | reverse complement strand
TGCCAGATGGAAAGCTCTGGCTCGAAAAGCAGTTGCATATCGCCGCGGAGTATTCCAAACCTGTTATCGGAATACGCGCGAGAGACAATCACCGGTTTCCGCAAGACCTCGCCGGGTACGTGTGTCAGGTTGTGGACAGAAATGCGGCGCAAATCATTGCCGTTGCGAACCGCCTTTGTCACGCCGCGACATAAACGCCGCTCATATGATCTCAACGCCAGGCATCGTTCAAGATCCGGATCCGCGATATTGGCGAACTCACATGTACGGGCTGCCTCTGGACCGGTGGGAATACCTTCGCGACCGGAGTTACTGGATCACTGGGGCAGGTACCGGATTCGGATGGGCGATAACCGCAGCGCTCGCTTCGGCCGGTTCCCAAATATTCCTAACAGGCCGGCGCGAGGACAAGCTACGGCAAGCGATCGGTAATCTGGTGTCACTTGGCATACCGACGAACTCTTGTCAGATTGTTGCGGCCGATATTACCGATCCCAGAGCTGTTGAACGAGCCTCGGCATTTATTCGGGAGCATTGTCGATGCTTGCACGGACTAGTCAACAACGCCGCCATCCCTCAACGCATTGAATATCAGTATCCTCTTCACGAAGAAAGCGTGGAGTTTTGGGATGAGATTATGCGGGTGAATGTGCGGGCGCCCTGGTTCGTCACGAAAACGGCGCTACCTGTAATGTTGAAAGCGGGAGAAGTTCGTGTGCTATTTATTACGTCGGCAGCCGGATGGAGTTTTGCCAGCGGTTATGGCCAATACAATATTACCAAGGCTGCTTTGAACAGCCTGGCAGCGGGCTTTGCCGAAGAGTGCCGCACGGCTTTTCCCGATGTCGATATTCAAATCAATGCATTGGATCCTGGACAGGCGAGGACGGAGATGAATCCGGGAAGCACTCGAAGTCCGTTCACCGCGGCCTGCATGGCTCTTTTGATTTTGTCTCACCCACGAAACGGTCCAAACGGCAAATTCTTTTCGCATGATGGAGGGCATCTAGAATTTTGCAACGCTGCCGCATACGGTAAGCCGCTGAAAGACGGCAATTAGGAGTTAGGCCTTCTTTTTGAAAACGAGCTCAAACCCGTGGGACACAAGATCCTTCCGCGATATAGAGCCCAGTTCTCTTCGAATAGAGTCGGTCAGCAGGTCTTCTCCCTCATACGACCTGGTACTCGCGATCAAGTCGATGCCGGGATGCTTCTCAAAGTACTCCAGCTTATAGTCGGCGATCCGGCGACCGTTTATGTGATCAATGCTCATCATTGAGTGCACGTACGTCTCAGCCTCTTTCCCAAAGACACTCTGTATGTTGTTTGACAAGCCGGTACTTTTCAGCCGTTCAATCATTTCGGCGGGCGATAACCGCAGGTGAACCCAGGGAAAGTCATCAAAATAGCCGAACATGTGGTGACCGAAGGGTGAGAAATAGAGCGGTCCCGCCTGAATATAGCAATATCCGCCAGGAATAGTAACCCTGTGCATCTCTTCAATGGTCTTGACCGGGTCGAAGCAGTGCTCCAGGGTTGCTATCGAATAAGAGAGATGAAACGAATTATCTTTAAACGGCAGAAGCGACCCATCGACTCGCTCGTACCGGATACGAGGGTCGCGATAACCGCACCCAACGATTCCCATAACGTCCACGCCGGTGATCTGTCGAGGCTCTTCGCAAAGCAGCAGGTCACAGGCGAGTCCATCGCTGCAACCAACCTCTAGGATGTTCTGTCCCCGTATCGCAGGGACGTAACGGAACATGCTATTGAGGTATGCCTTGTTGTATTGGATGCGGTGAACATCTTCTCCTCTGTACATACGGAAGCGGCCGTTGAGAAAAACATTGATGATGCATTTGGCGAAGCTCGATGTGAACTGCTCAAGGTGAATACCTTGCCAAAAGCTTCTTCGCTCATGGGGGATAACAACGAGGTCGAAATTTTCATCACGAAGGCGCCTCAGAAGTTCGGGCGAGACATTCTTGATGTCAATGGTATCCGAGAGTCTTCCGTTGCTATCGGTGTAATGAACCACATTATAGGGCCCGGCGGGTATTTCACGGTTGCCCCCCGCTAATACAGTCACGTTGTGATGAAGAAACGGAGCGAGATAATCCCGGAATCCGTCAAGTTCAGCATGGTAGAGAAATAAGACTCGGGAAGTGGCGGACTGGACATCTTGCTGTTTGCGGAGTATTTCCTCCTGAATGTCCTGGATCGTATGACCGACAGACATTTGGGATGTCGATTGCGAACGGAACCTATCGATATCAAACCCGTTTTGTTCCTGCGGAACTGCGAAGTATCGAGAGTCATAGTAGTAAATGTTGTAGCCATAGAATGCCTGCACTTTCAACTCGGCCTCTACGAGTCGTGGTGACTTCCCTTCGGGATGGTGCAAGTCATCGATCGTTTGCTTCAAATTTCGAACGCTTTCACTGTGCAAGATACGTGGATTATTTCCGAATGCCGGGATCGAAATATCCCACGAACTAAGCTCGCTCGGAATGCCGATTGCTTTCCTGGCCGTCTCGATCAAGATGTACTCGTGATATGTGCGAACCCAGACAGGTGCGGCGGCCGCTTCTATGCAACACCTCCGCCGGTCAAAGTGTGTTTGAATCTTTGCGCAGTGCGGAAGAGAAGCGGGTGCTTTACAAGCAGCCGAAATAAAAATCGCTGGTTAACCACAACGGGTTCCAGCCAGGATGCAAACCGCGAAAGCAGGGGCAGGCTTGGCGGTTGATATTGCATTTGTGCTACTGCCGCGACACTGTCCGACGCAGCGCGCGGCGTATCCGCCTGCGCTGGATCGGCCATTAATGTTGAATCAACAGCAGCTCTGGCCTCCGTCAAATTTGTTGTTTCAAATATTCCAGGGCGTTCGCGGTCCGTGCGCATCGCCAGATTCAAAGGTCCAAGAGCAATAGGTACCACAAGGATCTTGTCGAGATATTGCACGACATTATATGCCTTGTACGACTCAACTAACACCGGGACGGGGCCAGCGGCCGTTACGGGCGCATTGTTGAGCCGGGGAAGTAATTCCTCACAGAATTTGGCCTTCAGCCGGTCCCCGCGCTGCCGGCACCGCTCGCGGCAGTTGTTCAATTCCTGGCTGAGGAGTCGCTGGAATAACGGGTAGCGGGCGCTGAGAGACACAAACTCATTGACCTGAGCCTCGAATTCTTTAAATTCCCAAGAGTCCTCCTGCAAGACCGTCTGTATTTGGCTTGGAAGCTGGCTCAAGAGAAGAAGAAAAGGAAATTTCGAAAATATATTCGTCTTCAGTTTGTCGAGGCGCCCGGAGCGAATCCAATCCGCCGCGAAAATAGAAATATCTTT
>QHXA01000542.1:6147-7226 GCA_003222755.1 Acidobacteriota bacterium | reverse complement strand
TTCACCTATGACTTCTACAACTCCGGTTACAAGAGCACGTCCTATCCATTGGCGCCGATAGGAACAGTCATGTCGGGTGACGCGCTTGCGCCGAAGAACGGGAAGTATATGCTCAATCGCTTGCTCCATTTCGTGCCGCGAGTTGCATTCGCATGGGATCCAAGAGGCGACGGCATGATGGTGGTGCGTGCGTCCTATGGAATATTCGCAGACCTGCCACCGATGTGGACATTCTACGGTAACGGTGCAGGGGCGCCTTGGAACGGCACAACCTCTCTCACCAATCCGACTTTCTCGGACCCGTGGACACTGCCATCGGCTACGTACACCGCGGGATACCCGGGGGGCAATCCTCTTCCGTCGTCCTTCACGAAGACGACGCCGTTCCAACTCAACGGCGCTTATGACAATCTGCGACAGAACGCCAAATCGACATACATTCACCAATGGAATCTGAGCGTTCAACACCAGATTGGACAGAACTGGCTTTTCGCCACGAATTATCTTGGCAACCAAGATGTTCACCTTTGGGGACCGCAGATNNAATTTTGACTCTGCTGAATCCAGATCAAGGCAAGTACTACAACGGCATCGGCGATTTGGAAGACGGGGGCACCGGTAGTTACAACGCGATGCTGCTCACGCTTCAGCGACGGCGTGCCAATGGTCTCACCATACTCGGGAATTACACCTGGTCCCATTGCATCGGCGATGGCGTCGTGTCGCAGCCGGGTTCGGGTGGAATCACTCCCGGCTTCAGAGCATACAACCGTTCGAATTGCTCCGGAGACCGGACGCACGTTGTGAATCTCTCCACTGTTGTCGAGAGTCCGAAGTTTGCCAATAACGTATTGCGGGTTCTGGGCAGCGGCTGGCAGCTTTCCGGAATTCTCAAGCTGATGTCGGGCACCTCCTTCCGAGTTTCCAGCGGAATCGATACAGCGCTGACGGGAACGAGCGACAACGGACGTGCCAATCAGGCACTAGCCGATGCTTACCTTCCCAACAAGAATAAAGATGGATGGCTGAACATCAACGCGTTTGCCGTTCCGACGCAGGCAACGGGTATATGCAGTCCC
>QHXA01000542.1:5568-5968 GCA_003222755.1 Acidobacteriota bacterium | reverse complement strand
TTCGGCAAATCCAACGCAGCCGCAGATCCTCGGATCATGCAGCTCGCATTAAAATACGTGTTTTAGCGGTAAAATACGCCAACTGCGCAATGCGTGGTTGGCGTATTAAGTGGAGGCAGTATGAGTTTCGTAAATCGTGCGAAGTGCGTTGGCGTTCTGTTTTTTGCCGCAACGATCCTTTACGGCGTTCCCGCTTTCGGCCAAACCGCTGACTTGGCGGGAGAATACGCCAATATAGGGCATGAAGATGCAATGGAGCGTGCGGGAGGCCCACCGCTGGGGGATTACCTGGGAATCCCGTTAACGCAAGCGGGCCGAATGAGGGCCGAGTCCAATGACGAAGCGATTTGGGGCCTGCCGGAGTTCTCCTGCAGACCACACCCCGGTCCTTACCAATGGC
>QHXA01000542.1:3557-5283 GCA_003222755.1 Acidobacteriota bacterium | reverse complement strand
GGGATTATCTAACGATCATCATGCTTCTCGACGATCCCTACTATCTGTCGGAACCTTGGATCCAATCGACGAATTACCGATGGGCGCCCAACACACAGATGGAGATATTCCCTTGCACTGTCATCGATGAAGGATTGGCCAACAGGCAAGTACCGCACTTTCTGCCAGGGGCGAATCCGTATCTGCTCGAATTCACGGGGCCAAACAACATTCCGCCGGAAGCTGCGAAAGGTGGGGCGGAAACGATGTACCCCGAAATTGATGATGAAGGAACCACGATTTGGGGTAAGCAGATGACGCAAAGAGTTCTTAAAATGTTAGTCCTGATCGCGCTAATTGGCATAGCTGCGACGGTGGGTTCGCGAGTCACGATCGGGGCGCAGCAACAGGCGCCCGCGGGAAATCTATTCAAAGCTTATCCCGTGCAGGGCAACATCTGGCTCATTCCCGAACCAGCGGCCAACGTGATCGTCTCGCTAGGCCGCGATGGAATCATGCTGGTGGATAGCGGGACCGCGGACAATGCGAATAAGATGCTGGCGACGGCGAAGCAATTAGCCAACGATGTGATTGCTCGGCCGCAGCCTTTCACGCCGTGCGTCGGACCGAATTGCGCTGCGAACCGGTATGCGTACGGATATTACAGTCCATCATTCGACGGAATCACGGCATCGGTGGCTCCTGCAAAGCCTATTCGGTACATCCTCAACACCAGCACGCATCCGGCGCACGTCGGCGGGAACGTTGTCATCCGGAAGGCCGGCGTGACTTACGTTGGCGGAAATATCACGGGAACGATCGGGGATATCGGCAATGGCGCCGCGATCGCCGCGCATGAAGGCGTGCTGCACCGGATGACGCAGGCCAACGCACCCGATGATGCGCTACCGACGGAAACTTACAATGGTTCGGATTACAAGCTACAGGGCGGCATGTTCTTCAACGATGAGGGCGTACAGTTCTTTCACCCGCCGACGGCGCACAGCGACGCGGACAGTTTCATCTACTTCCGCTATTCGGATGTCATCGCGACAGGTGAAATTTATAACACGGTGACGTATCCCATCATTGATGTTGAAAAAGGCGGAACGGTGGACGGTGTCATTAACGCCCTTGCTCAGATTCTGGACGTCGCATATCCGGAGTTCCGGGCCCAGGGAGGCACCATCATCGTTCCGGGCCGCGGCCGCATCAGCGACGTTGCGGACGTTGCGAACTACCGGAATATGGTCTACATTATCCGCGATAGAATTAAGGACCTAAAAAAGAAAGGCCGCACGCTCGAGCAAGTGAAGGTGGCCAAGCCAACACTGGATTACGACGGCCGCTGGGGCGCTACCGCCGGCCCATGGACAACCGACATGTTCATTGAAGCGGTATATAAGACTGTAAAGTAGGTGTGTACTTCACATCGTCCCCAAGGAGGACACGCAACATGAAACGTCACTTTCTTTTGTTCACCATTGCCGCAGTTCTAGTCTGTGGTATCACGGCATACGCACATCATTCCATCGCTGCAACCTATGATGGTACGAAAGAGATCAAGCTTGCCGGCAAGATTGTCGAGTTCGATTTTCGAAACCCACATGCCTTCGTTCACATTGAAGCGGCCGATGCCAAAGGCGTCGTGCAACGTTGGGCAGTCGAATGGGGCGGAGCAGCCTCTTTGGGTGGCCAGGGCGTCACGCGAAATACGCTGAAGGCTGGAGATGAAGTCGTAATTACC
>QHXA01000542.1:0-3535 GCA_003222755.1 Acidobacteriota bacterium | reverse complement strand
TTCATCGCGTGAAGATGAATACGCTCTTCCGGCAGAAAGATGGTTTCGGCTGGGGAACTAGGAAAGGCGAAGTCGTCGATTAATGCGACGCTTAATCTTCGCTTGCATCCTGAGTTTTTTTCTTTCGCCGCTGCCGGCCGCATATAGCCAACGCGGAGGCCAGGCGGGGCCGCCTGCAACCCCGAAAGCAGCTGCGCCTATTGACCTCACGGGAACTTGGGTGCCATTGATCACTGAAGATTGGCGTGTCCGAATGGTGACGCCGAAAAAAGGAGATTACGAATCCGTCCCGATTTCTGCTGAGGGACGAAAGGTCGCCGATGCGTGGGATCCTGCCAAGGACGAAGCGGCCGGTCAGCTTTGTAAAGCCTACGGCGCTGCCGCTGTGATGCGCATGCCGGGTCGCATTCGAGTCAGTTGGGAAAACGATACCACGCTGAAAATCGATACGGAAGCCGGGACGCAAACCCGGCGCCTGCAGTTCATTCCCCCAACGCAACAACCCCCAGCGGGGCCGCCCTCTCTGCAGGGAGTGTCGGTAGCCAGTTGGGAACTCGTTGGAGGCCGCGGTGCACGCGGGGCCGGCAATCTAAAGGTGGTGACCCGAAATCTGACGGGAGGATACCTCCGGAAGAATGGCGTGCCCTATAGCCCGAATGCCGTTGTGACCGAATGGATCGACCTGATCAGCGGCGCGCCGCCGGACAACAACACCGCATACCTGGTCATCAACACTGAAGTTTATGATCCTTTGTATCTAACTCAGCCGTTCTTGACCAGCACCCATTTCAAGAAACTTCCCGCCAACACTAACTTCACTCCTGAGGCGTGTACCGCAAGATAGGGGGACAAGGGGGCAGCCCCCACGTTCCCCCCTTCGCGATTTTCTTCCTGTTAGCGCTGCCGCTCTGGGGTCAAGACCGGGACGCGCTAATCGGGACGTGGCGCCTCGACTTTGCCGAATCGACATTCGCCTCTGGTCCACCACCGTACGCGCGCGTCACTTGCAAGATTGAACCGTGGGAGGACGGCCTGAAGGTAACTTACGATATGGTCGGCGAACGCGGCGGTGTAACGCACTGGGAGTGGATGGGGAAGCTCGATGGAAAAGATTACGCTTTGCAAGGCATTGAAGAGGTGGTTACGAACGCATACAGCCGGATAGCCGATCACGTTTATGAGGTAGTTGCCAAAATGGACGGCCGAATCACCAGCACAACCAGAATCGTAATCTCACCCGACGGTAAGGTGATGACGGTGACGAGCACAGTCCCGAACGCTCAAAGTCACAGGGTAGTCAATACAGCCATATATAAGAAGCGGTGACTCCTATTCGGTGTCCGGATCAGGCGGGCGGACCCAACGGAAGCGGCTGTTGAGCAAACGAAACGTGTCAAATTCCACCAGTTGAAGTTTCATGTTTATCCGATGACCGTCCATGTGCCCATCGAGGAGAAGGCGGTCAGAGTCGGGACGCTCGAACGTAAAATTAGAATGCCAAGTCCGGCTGTGTCCTTTTGTGAGTGCGAGCGTGTTCTGTTGGACATCGATATTGACGCCATAGCGGACAAATGAATCGTCCGTTCTCTGAAAAAAAATCCACTGAGGACCATCAAAGATGACGCGCCGCCAGCGTCTGTCGTATTCGTTTACCTGCGGCGGGCGAAGTTCGCCATCAATGGCCAACTCTTCCACGTTCCAGATTCCATAGAGCAGAGACTTGGGACTTCCACCGCCGCCTTCGGTGTACCAGAAGGTTCGGCCGATATTGGCGTACACTCCCAGTAGATAAATAACAAACGCAATCTGAACGGCCAGCGCGATTTTGTTGGCATGACGTGTCGGAAACAATGCATGTTCAGTGGAAGGGTCATTGCGAAAAAAGACATTGGCCAGCCGCGGAAAGTCAGGCGCCAGTAAGAAGAACGACATCAGAGCGAGTTGGAAAGAGAGAATCTTCACCCCGACGTCGTAAGTCATGTTGAGTATGAAGACCTGGATCATGCTGGCCAGGCAGAGCGTCGCGCCCAACATCGTTGTACGGGGAGCAAGCAGCAATAACCCGCCCAAGACCTCCACGATGCCTGTGAAGATTTGATATGGCTGCGAAGCGCCTATCGAGGTCCACAACAAACCCTGCAGGGACAGATTGCCAACCGGCGCTATTAATGTAACAAGGGAGGGTGCTGGAAACTGCGTCGGAATGACTTTGACCATCCCGAAATAGAGCATCTGCGCCGCCACCGCAAATCGTAAGACGACACGAAACCATTTATGGAGAGTGGCGTAGTTTTCGCGCCGGCGATCGAGAACGGACCATGCAATCGTTGCGATCGACGCGATAACCAGCACCAAGAAAAGTTGCACCCAGAAGAAGTTTGTGTCTCGGCTGTTGCCGGTGTAGACGAGCGGCGTCGTCATGCCGAAGATGTGCACGGCGGTCCAGGAGGTGAGATCCAACATCGGCCATAGCGTGCCCGGGCCCTGACCTGGAAGAGTGTTGGGAAGCACGACAAGATAGACCAAGATGTGAGACACCAAACAATACAGTCCAAAATATGCAAATCCGAAACGAAACCCGACGCGCGTGGAGGGATGCCAGCGTGAAAATTTCGGTTGCTCATTGCTTTCTACAGGGTCAACGTGAGTGGCTTTCATACGAAGCCGCAAATTCTACCATGCGGCGGCGCGGCAAAGATTCAAAGGGACGAGTGTCTAACGCTTGACGTTCTGGAAGATCGTAGGCGTTGCGGCGTAATTATCCAGAGCGAGCGTCTTGCCTTCGTTGTCGAGTATGACCTTGCTGGTGAGAGACGCCTTGCCTTCCCCGAATCCTTTGGCATCCATCCGCATTTCGATAAGCGTGAACTCGTAATCGGTCGGAGTTCCAGTTGCCACTTTCCAACCTGCTGTACCGGCACCGAGCCGCCGATCCGTCGCGAGGATAATGCGTTCGCCGCCATTCGGCAAAGGAGTGCGATAGGCGTACTTGATCGAATACCCGACAACTTCGTTTGTCCAAAGGTAACCGACGGTCGGCGCTTTACTGAGTGCGGCCGTCAACAGAGAAATGGGATCAGCGGGCTTGGCAGGTGCCGTATCGCCGCGGCCGCCACGATCACGGCCGCCACCGCGTGCTGCTTGCCCTGCGGCGACCAGATCTGCTAGCGCCGGGTCGTTCGGATCTAGCCCGGCTGCCGCGCCCTGATCTCCACGCGTTCCACCACGACCTCCTCGTGCTCCACGCGCGCCCCGCCCTCCGGCAGCGGCCGCGGCTTGAGCCGCTGCTTGTGCGGCGGGATCCAATGACACGACAACTGGATTGCGCTCTTCCCTTTATGGGAATACCGGATTCGCTGACGTTTGCAGACTTGGCCGTGAGGTTTATAGGACCTGTTCCCGTTGTTTGTTTCTGAGGCGGCGTTGAAACCTGCTGCGCGTGGGTTGGCGTTAGATAAAGAGCAACAGACAGGAGAAAAAAAGCAAAGGTTAAGCTCAGGCTGCCTGTAATTGGAATAGTTAATCTCATCGAATC
>QHXA01000541.1:3195-4880 GCA_003222755.1 Acidobacteriota bacterium | reverse complement strand
ACTGTCGGTACTCAACTCGGCTCACACCAGATCACCGGCCTGCTTGGCAAAGGCGGCATGGGTGAGGTGTATCGGGCACACGACTCGAAACTCAAACGTGAAGTTGCGATCAAAATCCTTCCGGAAGAGTTCTCGCGCGATCCGGATCGTGTGAGCCGCTTCCAGCGCGAGGCTGAAGTACTGGCGTCGCTTAATCATCCGAATATCGCGGCCATCTATAACTTCGAACAAGCCGGTGGCATGCGCTTTCTTGTGCTGGAGCTGGTTGAAGGCGAGACGCTGGCGGATCGAATGGAGCACGGTCCTATTCCCATCGACGAATCATTGGCTATGGCAAAGCAGATTGCCGACGCATTGGAAGCGGCCCACGAAAAAGACATCGTTCATCGGGATTTGAAACCGGCCAATGTGAAGATCACGCCTGATGGAAGACTCAAGGTTCTCGACTTTGGCCTCGCAAAGCGGTCAGTCTTCGCGGAAGTGGACATTGAAACCTCCACTGGGGCGCATTCTAACACCGAATTTTCAGTGGAGGAGTCCCTCGAGATGAGCGAAGATGTGCCCACACGCCGAAAGGAGAAATATCGTATGACCGCTACCGTACCATCGACGAGCGACCGTGTGGGCAAAATTGAATCAACGCTGAGAACAAACACCGCGCAGGCGGAGGCGGACCGGCGCCTCACACCACAGGCAATGGCCGCACTTCATGATGCCGGCATCATGCGTACATGGGTACCGAAGGCGTATGGCGGATTGGAAATGGACCCGATTCCAGCCTTGAAAATGTTCGAGGAAATCGCGCGTATTGATAGTGCGGCTGGGTGGATCGCGTCGAATTCCTCGATTATCGCTTTCTTATGCCAGATCATTAGTGATCAAGGTTCGGCGGAGATGTTCTCCGATCCACGAACTCTTGTAGCGGGAGGTTGGTTCCCTCCAGGGAAGGCGGTTCCGGTTCAGGACGGCTACCGTCTGACAGGCCAGTGGGCATTCGCGAGCGGTTGCAATTATGCGAACTGGCTGACGAGCCACGTCGTCATCATGGATAGTGATACGCCTCGGCTCGATGCCAATGGAAATCCCGTCAGCATGATCACGTTCTTCCGCGCCAGCGAGGCCGAGATTCTCGACAACTGGCACACGCTCGGAATGCGGGGCACGGGCAGTCATGACGTACGTGTCGACAATGTGTTTGTTCCAGCCAGCCGTTGTTTCGTGCTTTCTCCTCTTGACCGTACCGCCTCCGCGTTTAAGGGCCCTCTTTACCGTTTCGGGTTTTGGATGGCGCCGGCCCCGATCGCCACGGTTTGTCTCGGAATCGCCCGGGCTGCGCTTGATGACCTGATCGAATTGGCGAAACGGAAGACGCCGAGTTACACGCAGACTCCGCTGGGAGATCGTCCCGTCGTGCAGGATCGCATTGCTCGGGCCCGTGCCTTGATCGATGCCGGAAGGCACTACCTTTACGGCGCCTACGGCGAGGCATGGGAATATGTGCAGAGTGGACGACGCATCGAGCTGGCTCAAGGAATTCCCTTAGCGCTTGCGGGCTCGTTCGCAGTCGACGCTGCCTGCCAGGCGGTGGACTTGGTGCACGCATCGGCTGGCACGACTGCGATCCGCAATGAGAACCGTTTCCAGCAGTACTTCCGCGACGTCCATACAGCAAGTCAGCACGCCTT
>QHXA01000541.1:0-3178 GCA_003222755.1 Acidobacteriota bacterium | reverse complement strand
CGGCAAGGTAATGCTCGGCCGGCAGAGTGACTGGGCGTTCTACTATCTCTGATCAACACTGCCTACGCGACCTGATCGACATGTGCGCCGCAGTTCGCGCAAAACTTGTCGCCTGGCCGCACTGCTGATCGACACTGGGGACAAGTGTCGTGAAAACTGTGGCGGCAGTGCGGGCAGAAATTGACGCGGGGATCGACGACCGTCCCACATTTTGGGCATTCCACCCGTATCGGACTTCTGAGCAGGAAGTAGAGAATGAACCCAATTGCATTTGGAATGAAGATAACGAGAAGCGTCCACAGCGTTCGGTTCATACCGCGCCGCCCAGCGTCCTTGTTCACATACCCCACCATTAGCGCGAGCACAGCAAGGATCGAACCCGGGAGAAAGCTGACCAGAATCCGGAACGGCACAGGCGCGTCGGATGGCTTCGTCCAGACGAACGCGTAGAAGCAAATCGGAACTGCGATAAATACAACTGCCGCCAGAACACGGGCCCACTTGGGAATGACCATAATCTCGCTTTTGATGATTCGCGTGTCTGTTACTGTCATCGTTGCCCCCAATTGGTTTCATTGGCCCAATTCGACACCCTTTCCGACGCGGTATACCGCGACGCTGCAGCCGCGGCCAGGACGGTAGCCGGCAGGAACCACCACATCAAGAACCCAGCTTGCCAAACAGCGTCGGGCATGTGTGCCATTTGTCCGAACCAGGCGAACGTCCGCCAGACGTATGGCGCCGTCAGGATCATCCAGATGCTCGATATCGCGGTCGCAATCCAGAGCGGCGCCGAGCGAGAGCGCGCAGCCTGCAACTGCTGAGCCCGGCGATAGACGGCAAGTTTTGTTTGCTGTACAAGCTCGGGACTGGCTGCGACCGTTAGTACTCGTAACGACTGGACGGCGGCCGACAGTGCGCCGGCTTCGCTGGAGCATTCAGTGCAACCTGCCAAATGACGGTCGAGCCAATTGCGTTCGCCCACTGTGATGTCGTCGAGCGCAACGGCAGCCAGCAACTTTCGTGCGCGTTCGTGATCCGCTTCGCTCATGATTGCTCCGGCCCCATTGTCTTTCTCACCGCTTCCAGTCCACGATAGAGACGTGATTTTACCGTCGAAAGCGGCACGTTGATGATCGCAACGATATCGTCCAATGGCAGCTCGTCATGAAATCGTAAGATCAGCACCTCGCGGTACACGGCTGGAATCCGGGACAGCACTCGCATCACGCGTTCGCCTTCCTGTCCCGCCACCACTTCCTCAAATGGCGATAGGCCTCGGGCTAATGGTTCGAAACCCATTCCCGCCTCGCTATCCATCAACTCATCCAGGCTAAGACCTCTTTTTCGCCGAGCCTCATCGATGACAAGGTGCCGGGCAATACTGAATAGCCACACGTCGAACCTCCACTGGCTACGATACTGGCGGCCCCGCTCCAGCACACGCAGCCACGTCTCTTGAAAAATATCCTCGGCCATTGGCCGGCTTCCCGTAAGCGACAACAAGTATCGCAATAGCCGATGCTGGTAGATTTCGATGAGATCATCCAGTATCTCGGGGTCACCGCGGTGCAGCCCTTTTACGAATCTCGCGCTCTCCTGCTCCATAGGATTCCCGAACCAGGTAATCACTGCGTCCATCAAGGGGAAATACGAGCAGGAGTGGGTAAAAGACTCCAGAAATTGGGGGACGAGGGGCGGCCCCCTTCAACAACACTCCGGTTTTGCTAATTTATCCGCGAAGAATGTACCCACAGCAGGGCAGACAATCTCCATCGCCAGGTCCTTCCCGTCCTTTTGTCCGATGCGGCCAAGACAATGACTTTCTCCACGGCCGATGGCTGATGCAGTTATCAGGCAGGCCAGAGCATCAATTACGTCATCAACCAAAAGGCGTCGTGTGCCGAGCCTCGCGCGTTGCTGTGCCAATGACGGTTCGGAAATGTCCAAGCCCGCGGTCAGAAGGAGCCGGATGCGTTCGGCACGACCGCGCACATCTTTCTTGCTGTAGCTCAGTGGCCCTCGATTCAGCTGCACGAATGTCACTTCGGGGTGTACTTCGCGAACGTACCGCTGCATTTGAGGACTCATCAGTTCGTCGACTTCGCGGATTTTCGGCATGATGTGAAACGCCTGTTTCGAGATCCCGATCCTGAGTATTTCCCGGTTCATGCGCAACGCTTCTGTGAAGGAGCCGGCACATAGCGCTTCCCGAGCCGGCGGTGAAAACACACTGCTGGCTCGCGGCCATCCTAAAAGTTGACGCGCGGCTCTGTCACAGGCTCGTGGCTCGTTTTGCGCGAGACCTATTGGAATGTCGATAGCAATGACGGAATCGATTTTCGCTCGGGCAAATATCGGACGAAGATCTGATACGACGTCGATGATTACCTCATCGAACCCGCAGGGCGCTTTCGCAACAACCCATCCGGCTCGGCACCCATCGATTCCATACAACCACTTGATGCACGAGTTCACGGCGTTTCGCTTCCGATCAGGACGATCAGGGCTTCGCTTTCCAGTTCAAAATTACCGTAATCGGCGCGGTCGCTTCCTCAGAGACGGTGCTCATCAGGAAACGCTGGCCATCCGGAGAGACGATATACTGATGCTTGAGAGGGCTTTGCACGGCGCCACCGATGTGGGTAGGGAAGAGCGGTACGGGCGTGCCGGCTTCGGCGGCATTGCCAGTTGAAGGCAGCGTCATGGGAACAGCCATGAGCCGGCCATCCAGCGCGACATAGAATAATTCTTTACCGTCGCGCCGCCATCGCACTTGAGCGCCGCCACTGGTGGAAACCTGGAGCTTGCTGCCGGTTCGGCCAAACGGTTGGACGTAAATCTCGAAGCGGCCGGACTCGTTGGATTGGTAGGCGATCCATTTTCCGTCCGGTGAGAATTGCGCATCGCGCTCATCGAAGTTGGTCTGGACAACAGGAATGGGCTTCGCGTTCTTATCGTCCATCGGCAATGCCCAGATGTCATAGCTCATCTTCGGGTCGTTGCTACGGTAAAGAAGCAAGCGGCCGTCGGGCGACCAATCGGTGGCAACTTTATTTTGGTTCGAAGTTATTAGTACTTCCTCAGCTCCCGAGCCGGTCGTGGGCTTCACGAAAAGATCGTACGCTCCTTTCCGGCTCGAACTAAAAACCATACGGCTGCCGTCGGGAGACCAGAT
>QHXA01000540.1:535-3907 GCA_003222755.1 Acidobacteriota bacterium | reverse complement strand
CCCGCAGAAGCCATCGTTGTACTGGGAGCGGCGCAATACAACGGCCGGCCATCTCCTGTGCTCAAGGCGCGCCTCGATCATGCCCTCGAATTGTATGAGAACGGATTCGCTCGCGCGATCATCACGACTGGCAGTTATGGATCGGACCCCAATTTTTCGGAAGCCGAAGTCGGCAGAAAATACCTCGTTCAACATGGCGCACGTGTTGACGACATCATTACCGAGCAGGGAAGCGGAACCACGTATGACAGCGTCCGGGCAGCGTCTCGCTTGTTGAAGGCGAAAGGTTGGACCAGCGCGCTCGTCGTCAGCGACGGCTTCCATCTTTTCCGCGCAAAAAAAATGTTCACGGATAACGGAATCCTTGCTTATACATCACCTGCGCCGAATAGCCCCATCGAAGTTGAATCCTCCCGCCGTTTTTGGCACAGCCTGCGCGAAGTCGTCCTTTTCTCAGCCTATCGCTGGATAAATTTATAACCGTCTAAATTTCCAAGGGGTGTCTTATGAACAGAGTCATAAAAGACGTGTTGTTCGGCATTATTGGAGGGATCGCGGGTACGGTGGTGGTCGGGCCGGTTATGAGTGCTTTATCGAAGCTACAAAGCGACGAGGACAAGAAACGAGAGCAAAGCCTTGTGCCAGAACCTCCAACGGAAAAGCTGGCGCGGAAAGTTTCACGACAAATTTTGGGCATTGAAATTTCCGATGAAACAAAGGCCACTGCAGGCCATATGGTGCACTGGGGATACGGCATATTCTCGGGTGGCGTTTATGGGCTATTGCGCCGCCGCGTCTCGGCTGTGGCATGGGGGGCCGGGCTCCCATTCGGCATGGCATTTGGTCTGTTTGGATCGGCCATAATGCTGCCATTGATGGAACTCACGCCGCCGGCTACCGAGTTTCCGGTCAGTGCGCACGCTCGCGGACTCCTGAGTCATTACGCCTATGCCGCGACAGTCGAAGGTGTGTGCGAACTGTGCGAGAAAATCGATCAGAAGGTAACGAGCGAGCAGCCGCGGACAAAGACGGAGTTGCGGCGCGTCAGCTAGTCTCGGGCTAGTCCCCTGATGTGATTCGGATATTCGTTAGAAAATCGAAGTTGCCATCGGGATAAAGTTGAATTCCTTCAATTCGTTTATTTGAGACACAAACCACATCGAGATAGAAGAGGCTGATATAGGGCAGTTCTTCGGCGACGATGCGTTGAATTTCCTTGTAAGCTTCTTTGCGTTTGTCCATGTCGATTTCACGACGGGCGAACTCGATCAACTCATCCACTCGCGCATTTGCGTAATGGCCGCGATTCGCGCCGTTCGGTGGAACAGATTTGGAGTGAAAGATCAGGTTGAACATGTCGGGATCATTGTTCGCGCCGATCCACCGAAGTGAGTACAGTTGGAAATTGCCTTTGATCACGTCTGCAAAGAATGTTGAAAATTCCGCGCCCCGGATATCCACAGTCATACCAATCTCGCGCAGTTGCTGCTGAAAAACCGCTGCCATCTGCGTCACGGTGGCATTGTCGCTGTTGACGCGGTAGGTGAATGAAAGATGCTCGTGGCCGGCTTCCCGTAACAGTTGTCGTGCCCGCTCCGGATCATACGGATACGTTTTCACATCGGGGTTGTACGCCCAGTTGTTGGGCGGCAAGACACCAACTGCCGGACGGGCTTGATTGCGCCAGAGATGCTTGATGATGCTTTCGCGATCAATGCCGTACGCCAAGGCTTGACGCACACGGATATCTCGAAAAATCGGGTCTCCCAAATTGAAGGCGATGTATTGGTAATTCGTTCCGGGCGCCTGAGTCACGTTCAGCCGCTCGTCCCGCCTCAGTACTTCGACCATGTCAGGCGCTAACGAATTAAGCGCAAGATCCACGCTGCCCTTGCGCAGCTCCAACGCAATTACGACTTCTTCGGGAATAATCTTGAAACGTAGCATCGAGACGCCTGCTTTTTTTCCAAAATAGGAGTCGTTGCGTCTCAGCACCACCTCTTGATCCTGGAGATATCGAACAAGTTCGAATGGACCAGAACCGATGAGGTGGCGATTGAAGTCCGGAGGAGATCCCACCGGAATGATGCCAATGACGCCATTTTCCAGATTCCACAAAAACGGGGCAAAGGGTTCCTTTAGCTTAAAAGTAACCGTTTGCGGATCAGGTGTCTCGATCGACGTGATCAAGTTGTAGGGATGTCCAGCCTTAATCGTGCGCACTGAGCCGTCGAGCATGCTGCGAAACGTGAACTTCACGTCGCTCGAAGTGAGGGGCCGTCCATCGTGAAATCGGACGTCGTCGCGCAGATGAAAAACGTATGTGGTGGGGTCTGGCAATTCCCAGCGCACAGCCAGGTCCGGTAGTAGTTCAGACTTTTCGTTCTTACGGACCAGCGAATTGAAGATCAGCGCGTCCAGACGCTGTGACGCGGCGTTCTGTCCGATCCGCGGATCGAGATTATCCGGTGTTTGATCGAGCGCAACAGTGACGACATCGGGATCGGTGGACGTTTGGAAAGCGCAACTGGCAGTGAGAAGGACAATGAACAGCACCGCTCCGCGGTTCAAGCAGAACAACATTCAGGCATTATACCGTCAGGGCGCGGGCAGAAATTTCAACGGCGGATTTGCGGAGCTTTTCGATCTGGCGATTAATTCGAGATTTCAAGTGCGCTCGATACCGCAGGGGGACGAATTCGATGCGGCCTTTCAACGTCAGAATTCGGTCAAGGGACTCATCCACTCGCCGGCGCAGGATCGCGCTTTTTCGAGCCGCAGCAAGAATGGTCTTGAAGGCATTCTCTAGAAGGGGCGTGGTCTGGGAGAACAGCAAAACGTCGTTCCCCGCTTCGAATGCTCGAAGGAACAGATCGGGCGTCAAGCCGATACTTGTCACAGCGCCCATTGTAAGGTCGTCCGTAATCGTCAGTCCTTTGTAGCCAAGCTTCTTTCTGAGGAAACCGTCGACGACGCGCGATGAGAGGGAGGCGGGAATCGGTTTTTCGTCGCCGAGTCCGGGATAGTGCGCATGGGAGACCATCAGCATATCGGCCTCGTTAAACAGCTTGACGAACGGCGCCGCGTCTTCCTGTTGAAGTTGCCGCTTGGTTCGCTCGATGCGTGGTAACGAAAAATGCGGATCCACTGTTGCTGCACCCAATCCCGGAAAGTGCTTCGTGCATGTCAACACACCGCGTTTGGAAAGCTCTTCAATGAAGGCTGAACCGAGGCGTGCCACTTCGCCGGGTTCGGCCGCTAGACACCTTTCCGCGACGATGGACCGAGGCGAACGCAGATCGACCACGGGAGCGAAGTCGAGATTCAAACCAGTGGCTTCCATCTCGGCAGCGATGATGCGCGCGCCCATCC
>QHXA01000540.1:0-509 GCA_003222755.1 Acidobacteriota bacterium | reverse complement strand
GATGGCATCATTGTAAAGACGTGCTTGAGCCGGTCGACGCGCCCACCTTCATGGTCGATCGCAAGCAGCGGCGGAATCGCGGACATTTCACGAAGGTGCGTGGTGAGATCGTAGATCTGATCGAAACTCTCGATGTTCCGTTGATGCAGCAGAAAGCCGCCAGGCCGGATCGCGTCAAGCAGAGCGCGAGTTTCGGCCTCCGGCTCACGTCCCGGAAACCCGACAAGGAAAAGCTGGCCTATCTTTTGCTCAAGGGTGAGATGCGGATCCCTCATTGGATTCCAACTGTAGGCGCGCGCTAGGAGCGCCCCTCGGCGGTTCTGGACCGCCGCTACAAGGCTTTCTTTTTTAATTCGGCCAATAACCGCAGAGCTTCAAGCGGCGTGATGGCGTCCACGTTGATTTCGCGCACCGCGATCCGCGGCTCTTCTTCCAGAGCGGTGAAAAGCGACAACTGGTTGACAACAATTTTGGGCTTACGTCTGGCTCGGACCGTCAGATTATCGGAC
>QHXA01000570.1:7068-7525 GCA_003222755.1 Acidobacteriota bacterium | reverse complement strand
AGCTGCCGCAGCCGAAGTTATTGCCGGCAACGAGAATCTCCGAACCTCTCTTCACCTGAAATTCCGGACGATCTTCGAACAAGTGTTGGCCGATACCAATTTTGTCGGTGACCTTCAGAAACCGGGCAGGAATGATCTGATCGGTGTCGATATTTTCCTGAGGCACAACAACGATGCGCGATGAAATCTTCATGCGAGTCCTTTCTTGATGGCTGCGCGCTATCGCGCTTGCGCTTCGCGTCGGGCTTGCATTCGCTCCGCTCATGCCAATCGGCGTGGATCGGCAACCCGGCCTTCGATGGCGCTTGCCGCCGCAGTCAGTGGTGACGCAAGCAACGTGCGGGCCCCTTTTCCCTGCCGTCCTTCAAAATTCCGGTTGCTGGTGCTAACGGATGTTTTGCCGGCCGGAACAGAATCGCCGTTCATTGCGATGCACATGCTACACCCGGCTTCCCGC
>QHXA01000570.1:4457-6982 GCA_003222755.1 Acidobacteriota bacterium | reverse complement strand
AGCCGGGCACAACGAGCATACGAACGCCCGGATTCACTTTCCGTCCTCGAAGAACTCGAGCCGCACTTCGAAGATCCGACAAGCGGCTGTTCGTGCAGCTCCCGATGAATACGACATCGATCGGGTGCCCAAGCAAGAGCTGGCCCGGCTCGAGCGCCATGTATCTCAACGCTTGAACATCTTCGGCCGTGGACGGCGCCGGCACGCGCGCTGTGAGGGGAATAGCCATTCCGGGATTTGTGCCGTACGTGATCATCGGCTCCAAGGATGAAGCATCGATCGTCACACTCTGGTCGAAGTGGGCGTCGTTATCGGTTGGAAGTTTCTTCCATCGCGCGAGCGCTTCGTCCCAGGCCGCCGCCTTTGGCGCAAACTCGCGGCCGGCGACATATTGGAACGTCGTGTCGTCGGGAGCGATCAAGCCCGCTCGTGCGCCGGCTTCAATGGACATGTTACAGATCGTCATCCGCGCGTCCATATCGAGCACGCGTACAGCCGATCCGGTGAACTCAAACACATGACCGGTGCCGCCTCCGGTGCCGATCTTTGCGATTAAAGCAAGAATCATGTCTTTTGCCGTCACACCCGGCTGTAAGCGCCCATCGAAGGACACTCGGAAGTTTTTGGATTTGCGCTGCAGCAGGCATTGCGTGGCGAGCACCATCTCGACTTCGCTTGTCCCAATCCCATGCGCCAGCGCGCCAAACGCGCCGTGCGTCGATGTGTGGCTGTCGCCACAAACGATCGTGCGCCCGGGCTGTGTCAGGCCAAGCTCCGGACCGATGACGTGTACGATTCCCTGCTTCGTGCTGTTCAGGTCGTACAGCGGAACTCCGAACTCAGCGCAATTCGCGGCCAGCGCCTGCACCTGCTTCGCAGCCATTTCATCGAACCCTGAAAGCGAACGGCTCGATGTTGGGATGGAATGGTCCATCGTTGCGAACGTCTTGTCGGTGCTGCGGACTTTCAAGCCGCGGCTCTTCAGACCGGCGAAAGCTTGCGGTGTGGTGACCTCGTGGATGAGATGAACATCGATGTAGAGGATGGCGGGCGCATCCGTCTCGGGCACGACGACGTGAGCGTCCCAAATTTTGTCGTATAGAGTTTTCATAGTTTCAATTCAAGTGGACGAAGACATTTCAAAATTTCCTCTATCCCCTACGTGGCGTCCGGCATTCGGATGTAGTCGCAGATCAGCTCGCCCATTTCCCTGGTGGCCACGATTCGCTCTTTCCCTTTATCGCGGCCGCTCCGGCTCTTCAGGTCCGGAGTTCGATAACCGCGGCTCAAGACCTTCACAATCGCCCGTTCCAGCTTGACAGCTTCGCGAGGAAGCTCGAGGGAATGATCGAGCATCATCGCCACCGATGAGATCGCGCCTAACGGATTCGCGATCCCTTTACCCGCGATGTCCGGCGCCGAGCCGTGCACCGGCTCGTAGAGGCCAACTTGTCCTCCAATGCTCGCCGATGGTAGCAATCCCAGGCTTCCGGCCAACATCGAAGCTTCATCGCTCAAGATATCGCCGAACATATTGTTCGTGAGAATGACGTCGAACTGCGCCGGCTTCGCAATCAGTTGCATGGCGCAGTTATCGACGTACATGCTCTGAAACGCGACATCCGGAAACTGCTTCGATACCTCAGTACACGTCTCACGCCACAATACGGAGGCTTCCAAAACATTCGCCTTGTCCACCGATGTCACGCGGCGCCGGCGTTGCCGCGCCAGCGTAAAAGCGACCTGCGCAATGCGCCGAACTTCATCCCGGCTGTAGATCTCGGTGTTGAACGCGTGCCGGTCGTCGATTCCGCGCGGTGAGCCGAAATAAATTCCGCCGAGAAGTTCGCGGACAATCATCAGATCCACACCGCGAACCGAATCGCGGCGCAGTGGAGAGCTGTCGATGAGCCCTTCGAAGATCGTTACTGGGCGCAGCAAAATTACCGAGCAGCTTCCGCAGATCGAGCAGGCCGTTCTCACATTTTCTTCCAGGCGGCAGATGATCGTATTTCGGATCGCCGACCGCGCCCAAGAAAACGGCATCCGATTTCAGACAAATGTCTTGAGTGGCCTGGGGGAGCGGCACACCGTCGCGTTCAATAGCGACGCCGCCAATATCCGCTTCGACGAATTCGAATTCGTGGTTATGCTCGCCGGCAATGACTTCCAGAACCCGGCGAGCTTCCCGCAGCACTTCCGGGCCGATGCCATCACCGGGCAGCCACGCTATGCGCGCTTTCATGGATCGAAATCAAATCCTGATCTTCAACTCTCTTCTTATGATCGGCGAGTTCGAGAAACTTCACGTACGCCCTCTCGAGTTGCTCGCGTGAGAGCGTGTAGCCGAGCTCGCGATACCGCGCCTCGAGCGCGTGACGTCCCGAATGCTTGCCGAGAACGATCATGCTGCGGGGAACGCCAACACGTTCCGGAGACATGATTTCGTACGTGACGGCATTCTTCAGCATGCCATCCTGATGAATTCCGGCTTCGTGAGCAAAGGCATTCTCACCCACGATCGC
>QHXA01000570.1:3854-4325 GCA_003222755.1 Acidobacteriota bacterium | reverse complement strand
ACGCCGCATTTCCGGCACGCTCGCCAATCCCGTTGATCGCACATTCCACCTGACGCGCGCCATTCTCGATTGCCGCAAGGCTGTTTGCCACAGCCAGGCCAAGATCATCATGGCAATGCGTACTGATGGTGACGTGATCGGAATTCTTTAGCCGCTCTCGCAGCGTGCGAATCAATTGTCCGTATTCCGCCGGTGTCTGGTACCCCACGGTGTCCGGCACGTTGACGATGGTTGCCCCGGCATCGATTACGGCATCGAATACCGTGCAGAGATAGTTGATCTCGGTGCGGCCGGCGTCTTCCGCCGAAAACTCGACCTCATCGCAAAGCTTTCGCGCGCGCTCGACAGCCTTGACTGCAACGTCGAGAGCTTCACCGCGAGTCTTATTGAATTTGTACTTGAGGTGAATGTCGCTGGTCGCAAGGAATGTATGAATGCGAGGGCGAGCCGCATGTTCGAGCGCCTCCCAGC
>QHXA01000570.1:0-3848 GCA_003222755.1 Acidobacteriota bacterium | reverse complement strand
CGGTCAATATCGGCAGAGAGAGCGCGCGCAAGACCCGCAATGGTCACACTTCGGATCTCCGCGGAAATCCTCTTCACCGCTTCGAAATCGCCTTCAGACGCAATCGGGAACCCCGCTTCAATAACATCGACCTGAAGCCGTTCAAGCTGGCGCGCCATCTTCAGCTTCTCTTCTACATTCATGCTGAAACCGGGAGATTGCTCTCCATCTCTTAATGTCGTATCGAAAATTACGATTCGGTCCATTCTCTTCTCCTAACTGGAGCGGCGGTCTGTGACCGCCGACTATGTCGCAAATGAAAAATCGCCGACGGTCATAGACCGCCGCTACAGGCTTTGGCGGCCTGCTGCTCCGCCCATGAGTGCCCAAGAATTCCCTGCAAAAAAATGTGTTGAAAATTCTGTACGATTTCTTCGCGCGAGCTCGAGCCCGTTGGCTTGTACCACTGATACGTCCAGTTCAGCATCCCAAGCAGCGCGAACGCGGCGAGCTTCGGATTTATATCTGTGATCTTGTACTTCTTGATGACATCGGCAATTAACTTTGCCGTCATCTTGACGTATTCCTTCTTACGCCGGTTGATCTTCCCCTGGTCGGCAGCCGAGAGCGTCTTACATTCGTGAAGCAGGCCCGTAACTTCCAGGTTGCGTTCCTCCAACACCAGGCGCAGATGAAGCTCTATCATTGTCTTCAGCCGATCCAGCGGGTCGGCAATCGGCTCCAGCGGTTTCATCACATAGGACTCGGTGAGGTCTAGACCCGAATCCAGGACGGTGTACAACAAACTTTCTTTGCTCGATACGTGATGGTACAGTCCTGCTTTCGTTAGTCCAGCCGCCATCGCGACATCGCTCATTGAGGTGTTGTCATATCCTTTGCGATGAAACACCGCGGCCGCAATCTCAAATACCCGGTCCCGGGTGAATTGGCCATTGCCGTCGCTCTTTTTTGTGCGTCTTGAATTCATTCAGATCGACCTACCGACCGATCGGTAGGTTACTGGAATGCGGGCCTCAGGTCAAGGGATTACGTAAAACGCGTAAAACGTTTGATCGCCATTTCGCGGATATCTACAAGACGCACTACCGTGATTGTGCTCGGCTTGGGAATGCTCGTGATTGCCGTTTCGCGCCGCGGAACGGTTACTTTAGTGACAAATTGAGCGGCAATCCTGATGAGGTATAGAACCGCAGCCACCCAGAGGACGCACGACCGGCCGGTGGGCTGGAAAGTATGAATTGCGTCGTGTAGCCGCCACCTTCCGCGATGTATGGGAACAGCGTCTCTCCTGCGGGGCTGGCGACGCTTTCATTCACAGCCGGAGTCGTGGCCACAAGAAAGTCTCGACGTTCGTTATACCGTCCGCGCAGCCCGATAACCGAAATCGCCGCGGGGGTAGATGTGGAGATTCGCAACGCTCCCTGAAAGCTTGATGGCAGCACAGAAAACCCAGGGAACTGATTGAGAAAGAGTGCAAGCTGACCTCGAGCAGGAACGACCACATCTGCCAGTCCCGCGGGAGTACCGGCTAATGTCGTCAATTCCAAGCTCAGAACCACAGAGGTTTCCGCCACGTTGGCGATGGCGATCCCCGTCTGAAGCGAGCCGGATTCGCCCGTGTTAAAGCTGCCGGAGGATTCCACGAATAACCGGAACGCGGAGCCTGAAGGCATCGCAGCAACACCGGATTCCGTTACGACGATACCACTCCGTCTGAACGAGAAAATCGCCACTCCAGATGGTGCAGTATTGGAGGACGATGGCGTTACACGAACCGATCCAACGCGTGTCATCGCACTCGTACCAGCTGTCGCCGCCAGCCAAAAACTTCGAGGCGCAATCGTATACGTGAGCGTGCTGCGAGTTTGACCGTTAACGACCAATTCAAGCGGATCGGCGACAGGTTTTCCCGTCCCCGGCTCAAAAAATTCGACCGTGCCACTAAGAACATCATCAGTCGGATTCACCAACACAAACTGCGTCGTCCAACCGCCCCCGTCAGCAAGCTGCGGGAATACCACCCTCTGGCCAACTGCCGCCGACAATGGCGACACCGGCAAGGTTGTAATCAGAAATTCGCCGCGTTCATTCGTAAGACCGCGCAATGCCACAACCGAAACCGCCACAGATGAGGTGAATGTAAATGTTCCCGCACCAAATGACCCGCTATTGAAAGGAGACTCATTCAGGAATCGTCCGATCACGCCCTTTGCTGGAATAGCGATCGTGCCATATCCGAAATTCTGACCGTTTGAATCCGTAAAGAAGAAGGACACCTGAGCGGGCTGACTGGTGGGATTCGCAATGCCTAAACCCGTATTCACTCGACTACTGACTTCGGCGTAGATCCTGCCAGAATCGATTGGCGCTGAGTTCGGTACTGCCGCCTCTGTGACCAGCACATTGTTTCGACGAAAGCCGAAGATCGATACGCCTGCGGGAGAAGCAGCGGCGGCCGCATTCTGGACGGATGCATACCCAGTCACCGTGCTTACTGGAGAGCCTGTCGTCGAGAACGACACGGCACCGCGATCGGGAAACCCATAAGACAGTGATGAGAAAGTGGAAAACGTAGGGAAGTCCGTACGCATTTTTACCAAAAGCGGCCAGCGATCCGATGACGTCCACACCGCACCATTTAACGGCGCATTCGGTTCGCCGATGTTTACCGGCGACGGACTGAGTATGACCGTCGATGCTTCACAGCGATCCAAACCGCAGCCTCCAAACTGGCACGCCTGCTGAGTAAAGAATGCGCCATGCTTGCCGCGCGATAGCCAGATGGTGGCTCCGCGGTCTTCGGAATCGATAATGGCTGCGGATGCGAACTGACTAGAATCACAAATCGTGTCTTCGTGCGCCCCGGCAAACCATTGCGAAGCGTGCCACTCCGATAAAGGTTGAGAAGCGTCCATCGCACGGACCAGAACCGAAACGTGTTCAGCATCGAGTGGGTGGCTGTTGATATATCCACAGTCCGCAGCCCAGAGATCGTAAAAATGCGCTTCAACAAAAAACCCAAGCGCGCTCGATCCGCGGATGAAGACCTGGCCATAGATTGTGCCGTTTTGAGCTTTGACAGTGGGAACGGGTACGCCGGGCAGGAACTCTGCGGGTAAGATGTCACAATCAGTCGCGCTGATCTTCCAGGTCGGCCGGAACTTCTCCAGAATCGCCTGTTCGAAATCGTCGGGTAATCCATCGTGATCGTTATCTGCGCCACTGAACCCACCAACCTGCGCCGCAAGCGGCATGGCGAGAAACACCCATAAGATCGCAAGAACAACTTGACGTGAATCTTTCATGCGAATGCCAACTCCAAAGGGATATAGAAGAGTATTGATGCGGTACCCCGAAGGGGTGCAAGATGCGAGGAGTCCGCGACACCCTTTCAGGGTGCGGATTCCAGAGTTGTCAAAGTATTCCAGGGGTACGCTAAAAAACGCGTACCCCTGGCTAATTTCCCAGCACCGCTCCGCGGTGCGAAATGTCCAAACTGGAGGCACCCCTTGCACCCCTTCGGGGTGCGTTATCGCAAGGTCATTTCTGTTGAAATTGTTCTGTTTTGTAATCACGCTTGTAGTATGCGCAAATTCGAGTCATTAATCGTTCGAGCTGGGTTTCCCGCACTGCTGGTATCGATGATGAATCTGCCGGCATTCGCCACTGAAATTGATATAACCGCTTTTGGTGGCGTGCACCGACAGGGTACACTCACGCTTCACTCTGCTCCAACCACCACGATCAATTTGATCCGAACCATCAATTCCACAACTTTTGGTGTGTTCGGCCTCCGAGTCGGTCACGGCCGTGTTTTTGGGGGCGAGCATACGCTCGCGTTCAGTCCG
>QHXA01000569.1:562-3943 GCA_003222755.1 Acidobacteriota bacterium | reverse complement strand
CGGCTGCCTACCGTGAAATCTCGCTCCTGCTTCGGCGACCGCCTGGCCGCGAAGCATATCCGGGCGACGTGTTTTATCTTCACTCGCGGTTGCTTGAGCGCGCCGCAAAACTGAACGACGAAAAGGGCGCCGGTTCGCTCACGGCATTGCCGATGATCGAAACCCAGGCTGGCGACGTTTCCGCCTACATTCCGACGAACGTCATCTCGATCACCGACGGGCAGATTTATCTCGAGTCCGATCTTTTCAATGCGGGTGTGCGGCCGGCCGTGAATACCGGCCTTTCGGTTTCCCGGGTCGGAGGCAACGCTCAGATCAAGGCCATGCGTCAGGTTGCAGGTTCACTTCGGTTGGATATGGCGCAGTTCCGGGAATTAGCGGCATTCGCGCAGTTTGGTTCCGACCTTGACAAGGCAACGTTAGCTCAATTGAATCGTGGGCAGCGTCTTACCGAAGTGCTGAAGCAAGACCAATATGTTCCGCTCCCGGTTGAAAAACAGATCGCGATTATTTTTGCGGGTACCAATGGGCTTCTCGATGATCTAGACGCCGCAAACGTCCGGCCGTTCGAAGAATCTCTTTACCGGTTTCTGGATACCAGCCAGCCCGGCGTGCTGCAGAAGATTCGCGAACGCAAAGCAATCGATGACGAGCTTCGAGCCGAGTTGCAAAAGGCGATCAAAGAGGCTAAAGAAAGATTCAAGATCGAGCGGGGTCGCGCAGCGTAAACCATGCCAAGCCTGTTGGATATTCGGCGTCGCATCCGCTCCGTGAAGAACACGCAGCAACTCACGAAGGCAATGAAAACGGTTTCGGCCGCGAAGCTTCGGCGGTCGCAGGATCGTGTGTTCAGTGCGCGGCCCTATGCGGAACAGCTGAAGAGAGTTCTGGGAAATCTTGCCTCTCCCATCGAAAACGTTGTGCATCCCCTGCTCGAAGTCCGGCCTGAAGAACGGATACTGTTGGTCGTTGTCACGGCGGATCGCGGCTTGTGCGGTGCGTTTAACTCCAATATCGTTCGGGCTGCATCCTCATTTCTTCGCGAACATGCTTCGCAGTCTACGGCTCTTGCCACCGCGGGTCGCAAAGGCCGGGATTTCTTTCGCCGTCGCGGCATTCCGATTCGAGCCGAGTTCGTAAATATTTTTTCCAAGCTGGACTATGGGCACGCACGAGACATCTCAGAAACCGTGGTTCAGGCGTACTCGCATGCGGAGACCGATGCCGTTTACATCGTGTACAACGAATTCAAATCGGTCATTCAACAACGGGTCGTTGTGGAAAAGGTGTTGCCGCTGAGCCGAACCGAACTAGAACAAACTGCGCCTCCCGTGGACTACATTTTCGAACAACCACCGCAAGAAATTTTTGATCGGCTTCTTCCGCGGTATGTTGAAGTGCAGATGTATCGTGCCTTATTGGAATCAGCTGCCTCCGAGCACGGCGCTCGGATGGCCTCAATGGATACGGCGTCGCGTAACGCCGGTGAAATGATTGACATGCTGACCCTCAATATGAATCGCATTCGCCAGGCGGCGATTACGAAAGAGATCATTGAAGTCGTCAGCGGTGCTGGAGCTTTATAAAAATGGCAATAAACATAGGACGCGTTTCGCAGATAATCGGCCCGGCCGTCGACGTAGAGTTTGATGAAGGAAAACAACCGCCGATCTACCAAGCCTTACATATCACGAGCGAAGGATTCGAAGTGCCGGCGCCGATCGATGTCATCGTGGAAGTGCAGCAGCATCTCGGTGAAGGCCGCGTGCGCACAATCGCCTTACAGCCGACGGAAGGCATGGTACGGGGTATGCCGGCGCTCGACACGGGAGGCCCGGTCGCTATTCCCGTCGGCAAGTCCACCCTGGGCCGCGTCATTAATGTAATTGGCGAGCCCGTCGACAAGCTGGGGCCGGTTCATTCGACGCGTAAAGATCCGATCCACAAACCCGCTCCCGCCCTCGTAGAACAAAACACGAATCTTGAAATGTTCGAGACCGGAATCAAAGTGATCGATCTCATTGAACCGTATCTTAAAGGGGGAAAGATCGGGCTGTTTGGGGGGGCCGGTGTCGGAAAGACGGTTATCATTCAGGAACTGATCCACAACATTGCAACGAAACATGGCGGCATTTCTGTATTCGCCGGCGTCGGCGAGCGTACTCGTGAGGGCAACGACCTCTGGCTCGAAATGAAAGAGTCCGGCGTTATCAGCAAAGCCGCCTTAATCTATGGCCAAATGACGGAACCGCCAGGAGCCAGACTCCGCGTCGCCTTGACGGGACTCACGACCGCTGAATACTTCCGGGATGAAGAGGGTCAGGATGTGCTGCTCTTTATCGACAATATCTTTCGTTTCACGCAAGCGGGTTCAGAAGTGTCAGCGCTGTTGGGCCGGATGCCTTCAGCGGTGGGATACCAGCCGACCCTTGCAAGCGAGATGGGCGAACTTCAGGAACGGATCACCTCTACGAAGAAGGGATCGATCACTTCGGTTCAGGCCATCTACGTCCCCGCGGACGACTACACAGATCCGGCGCCCGCGACTACGTTCGCGCACCTCGACGCTACGACAAATCTGTCACGCCAGATTGTGGAGCTGGGTATTTACCCAGCGGTCGATCCGTTGGCTTCGAGTTCGCGAATTCTGGATGCACGTATCGTGGGTATCGAGCATTACAACACAGCCCGCGCGGTGAAGGCGGTTTTACAGAAATACAAGGACCTGCAAGACATCATCGCCATCCTTGGGATTGACGAACTCTCCGAAGAAGACAAGCTCACGGTGGCCCGCGCCCGAAAGATTCAGCGATTCCTTTCCCAACCTTTCTTTGTTGCGCAGCAGTTCACGGGACGGGAAGGCAAATACGTAAAGATCGCCGACACGATTAAAGGATTTAAGGAAATTGTGGAAGGTAAACACGACGATATTCCGGAGCAAGCGTTTTATATGGTAGGCACTATCGAAGAAGCCCTAGAACAGGCCCGCAGGATGGCCGAGGTGCAGTGATGCCGGATGGATCGATCGACCTCACCATCGTTAGCCCGGAACGGTCCCTTGTTCACGAACAGGTGGACGAGTTGCAAATCCCGGGGGCTGCGGGTTACTTCGGAGTTCTGCCCGGGCACGCGCCTCTGTTTTCCGAATTGAAAATCGGAGAGGTTGGCTACCGGCAAGGTGATCGCTGGTTCTTCGTTTCTGTGGCGTGGGGATTCGCTGAGGTGCAGTCCAATCAGGTACGAATCCTCGCTGAAACGGCCGAGCGCGCTCACGAGATCGATCTCGAGCGGGCGACAAGGGCGAAAGAGCGGGCGGAACAACGAATCGCCAAGGGCGGGCAGGACATTGATTACGGTCGTGCCGTGGCTGCACTCGAGCGG
>QHXA01000569.1:0-544 GCA_003222755.1 Acidobacteriota bacterium | reverse complement strand
TACAGGTAGCTGCCAAAGCGCATCACCGTGTCAGCGTATAATCTTTGGGCAAATTCCCAGTCCCCGGCTCCTGAACTCTGGTGGATGTCCGCTCACGAATAGTCCATTCCTGCCGAACGCTCCCACCGTGACACACCGGTTCATACTCGCTTGGTCTTTGCACCACGTGTGCTTCTTTTGTAACAGTTGCTGCCGGGTTCCCGCGTAGTGGAGGAATACCATGAGGGTTATTTCCACTGCCGAGGGCAGCTCGAAGCCACGCGGGCTCAAACTATTCGCGTAGTCAAAGGGCTGCGAAATCGAATCCGGCAAGACAGTGGTGAATACATAATGCCAGCCAGACTGGCAATCTTCTCGCGCGAACGCCTCGTCCAGGTACCAGGGATGTTCGAAGAATGAAGGCTGCCTGGAGGTATCGGTTCCAAGTAATTGCCTTAATTTCAGCAAATTAAGACCAGCATTCGCGGCCGGGGTGGGGAAGCCGATGATATTGTCCTCTGCGGCAACGATATTCGTCGTTGACAATTGGCTTTTTTCTTCTGTT
>QHXA01000566.1 GCA_003222755.1 Acidobacteriota bacterium | reverse complement strand
CACGCTTCACCTCCATTCGCACTTTCTGAAGCTCAGCATCCGTGACCAGCTCATTCTTCACGCGTTCCAGTTCCTCGTACACGAGCTTCTCGACCTCCTTCGGATCTTTGCCCGGCGTGATGAACAGATCCACCAGGAATATTGATGGACCCGGCCGTTCGAACGTGCCTGCGTTCACTTGAACTGCAACCTGCTTGTCTCGCACGAGGCTCTGGTAAAGACGTGAAGACTGCCCGGTCGAAAGGATCTCACCGAGCACATAAAGCGTGTACCAGTCGGGCGTGTTGCCTGGCGGGACCTTGAATGCGATGTCCAACCGCGCGACCTGCGCGAGTGGATCATCGAGCGTTTTGCGACGTTCGCCAGTTTGCTTGGGTTCGGTCAAGTCCGGCGGCCGCGGCGGAGATTGTGACGGTATAGCGGCGAAATACTTTTCGACTTTCTGCAGGGCCTCGCTTGTTTTGAAGTCGCCGACCAGCGACAGCACGGCATTGTTAGGCGCGTAATATATCTTGAAAAATTCGGCAACGTCTTTGACGGTTGCGGCGTTCAGGTCTTCCATTGAACCGATGGTGGAGTGCTTATACGCGAAATTATCATAGGCCGTTTCGAACAGCGTATCGAACACCAGCCCATATGGCTGATTGTCGTATCGCTGCCGCCGTTCTTCTTTTACCGTTTCGCGCTGATTGTCCAGATTCGCAGGTGTGATGGCGAGCGATTTCATCCGATCGGCTTCAAGAAACAATCCGAGATCCAGTTGATTGGCAGGCAAGGTTTCGTGATATTCGGTACGATCGGCGTTGGTTGACCCATTCATCCCGCCACCATTGTTCTCGATGATTATGAAATGCTCACCCTTGCCGACGTTTTCCGATCCCTGAAACATCATGTGCTCGAATAGGTGCGCGAAACCGGTGCGTCCCCGGCGTTCATCGCGAGAGCCGACGTTATAGGTGATGGAAATGGAATAGGTCGGCGCCGAATGATCTTCGGACAAGATGACTCGCAGTCCGCTTTTCAGCTTATGCTCGCTAAATTTGACCGTCTGTCCCGCCGCGAACGGCACGATCAACAGGTAAAGCAAGGCCGTGATAATAATCCGTTTGGTTGAATTCACTTTGTTCTCTCCATCCATTCGATGCAGTTGATCAGACTCTGGTGCATCGCGTCTTGGGATTGATGAGCGCGGCGTCCATGACCGGGCAGCACCCATTCGAAAGGGAAGTCGAGCAAACGCTTCATCGATCTGGTTTGTTCGCGCCAAGAGTACCATGCCACATCGCGGAACGCGATTAAGCCGCGGCGATTATCGGACCATGCCAAATGGTCTCCTGTGAACAGAAATTTGTTCCGATACAGGTAGACAACATGGCCCCGCGTGTGACCGGGCACAGGTATCGCCAGGATGTCTTTGTCTAACGCAGTAGGTTCTTCGCCTTCCAGTAGTTGCTCCGCGTTGATTCCTCGAGCATCGGCCTGATGAATTACGCGAGGGCAGCCGAAGTGTTCGTGGATCTTTTCGTGATCGGCAACGTCGTCGCGATGCGAAAACAACATGAGCGAGATGCCGCCCATTTCCTCGATCCGCCGAACCAGCGTCCGCGCGAACCGGGGCGAATCGATTAAGGCATTACCCTCAGGGCGCGTGATCAAGTAAGACGATGCACCGTAGGAATTGGGAGAAGCGTACCCGCAGAAATAAACGTTCTCATCGATCAGCTCAGGATACGATGCCGCGGCGGTTCGTGAGTCCACCTTGCGGCGCGTGCCGATCGATCCGGTCGGACACGCTACGAGAGCCATTGCCGCCCTGTGGTTTTCAGTGACGGAGTCCGGCTGGTGATAAACGGCCGAGTGATCGGATTCTTCCTTGAACACGGAAGGCGCGATCTGCCGGCACAAATCGCAATCAATGCACGTGTCATCGACGAAGAAGTTGCCGGAGACGTTGTCGGCATATGCGCGGTTTGGATTGGCCATACAAGAATTTTACTCCCCAAAGTCCGATCTCCTGACCTGGGGAATTCGCGTTTCAGCCTACATCGGCCTTCCTTACCATAAGGGCGATATAAACCAACGCCGCCGAATTCAATAAAAACAAGCACCACAACGTAAGCCAGACCGGGTTCGTCATGAAGAGCGGTCGATTGATTTCAAGCCTCGCGAGGAGTTCGGTAAGCCCAATTTGTTTCAACTGCGATACATGAAAAGATCGCAATCCTCCTTTCGGAACGTGTGCAATCAGTCCGGTGTAGTAGGGAATCAAGACGAAGTGTGTCGCATACATCTCGAGTGCAAAGAAGCACATGACCCCAGCGGCAAGGATTTCCTTGCCCCACCGAAACGCCAGCAGTCCGGCGGTTATCAGAATCACTTCCGGCACGATAACGGTGTACAAGTACCATCCGGCTGACGCGCCGACGCCGAAATTAATCGAGTTCATCAGAGTTTGATAGGCAAGTGCAGCGATAAATGCTCCATAGATACTGCCCAACACGAACAGATCATCTGGATTGATGATCTGATCTTCTGCAGCGCGCGACCGGAAAGCTCGGATAACAATGATGAACAAACCGACCGCCGCTAGAACGGCACCAAATTCAAAAACACGATACATCCAGCTTCGGACCGACAGAAAACTCCAGTTTCCAAACCAGACATGCGACGCAACGAGGGAATCCAGTGCCGGGAGCCACTTCACAGTTGCAGCATGCCGCAAAATTTGCCGCAAAGTCATGGATTGAGAAGGGGCCGCATCAAACCACATGATTGCGCCCGACAGGCGATAATTCCGCAAGTACCACCACGCACTGATAAAGATTGCCGACGAAAATGCAGCAATAGCTGACCACCAGATGCGCGCCTTTTGCCCGGCCTGCGCTTTTATCACGCATCGGATCGCGATTAGCATCAGGCTGGGAACCGCGGCAATACAGTATGCCTTGGTCAGCATCAACAAGCCGAGGACGACCCCGGCGAGCGGTAGATACGTTGTGCCTTTGTGGACGATCTTCAAACACAGCAAGGTAAACAGGGAGTACAGAATCATCGCCAGGACTTGATTGCCCACGCGAGCGGCATCGACATACAACTCCGGCATCGATGCAATCAACGCAGAGACGGCAACGGCAAGTTGAGAATTTAAAAATACGCGCCGGGCTGTAATGAATGCGATCGGCACGGCCAGCGAAGCGAGCAAGATGTTCATCAGCCGGAAAAGAAAGACTCGATTCGGAAGCGTCGTACCGGCTGCCATTGCATGAATGGGCCACATGAACCAGTAATACAGCGGCGCCTGCTTGCCTTCATATAGGAAGGCCGTTCCCGATTCCGATTGTGCGACGACAGGTATTCTGAGCAAGTCGTTTTGACGGCGGAGCCGTTCGTCCG
>QHXA01000565.1:2837-6230 GCA_003222755.1 Acidobacteriota bacterium | reverse complement strand
GATGTCGAAAGTAAGTCGAATTGGATGGATGGCATTGTGGGGCGTCGCAGTGTTCCTGGCTGCTGGCGTGGTCCCCTTCGCCCAAGGACCCACTGGCAATCCTTACGGCAACGTTTTCGCGGGCGAACCCCGCCCACGCGTGCTGCGGAAATACGTCAAGGTTCGGTAGGGTTCACAAAATCGCTCCCGGCCGATATACTGCATGTCGCCGGGACTACGAGACAAGAAAGTTCCAGGCGAATGAATTGGAGGTCACAGAATGAAATGCATGATACCGGTCGTTCTTACCGTACTGGCGCTTTCGGCCAGTGCGTTCGCGCAAACACCAGAGGAAATGATTGAGAAGGCTTTGCTCCCCGCCCCGCGCCAGATGAAAGAAGGGGCTACGGTCATCAAGTGGAAGCCCGACTTCACTTACGACACCCTGAGGAAGGGTACCAACCGTCTCGTCTGCTACGACCGGTCAGGACAGCCCGGGCAGCAGCCATTCGCGGTAGAGTGCACCAGCATTGCGAACTTGGAGCGGGTAGCACAGAGCCTGAAGATCGAAGCGACGGTCCCCGACAAGAAGGAGCAGCAGGCGGCATTCGAGGCTCTCGAGAAGGAAGGGAAATGGACGAAACCCGAGTTCGGATCACTGTGGATCCACTTCAGCGGACCCAGCCAGGCGCAAGCTCGTACGCATGTAACGATCGCCGTGCCCGGCGCCACCACGCAGTCACTCGGCCTGCCCGACAATGCCACCAAGGGCGGCGTGTGGATTATGAATGCGGGCAGCTCGGCTGCCCACCTCATGACGCCGGGGAGCTAAAAGGGCCAGAGTTTCACAGGGCGGCTTCACGAGCCGCCTGCGCCCAGCTCGTTAGATGAAGTGAAGGAGCAGTTATGAAGCCTTTGATTTTTAGTCTTCTCATAATTGCAACAGTGGCTGCAGCACAGGGTAAGCAGACGTTCAGCGGCACTATTACGGACAGCATGTGCCCGATAGCCGATCATTCCCGAATGCGTATGGGATCGACAGACGCCGAGTGCGCCATTGCCTGCATCAGCGCGCACGGCGCCATGTATGTTCTGTATGACGGCAAGGAAGTCTATACGCTGAGCGACCAGCAGACGCCGGAGAAGTTCGCGGGAAAAAAGGTGACGGTGACAGGCACGTTGGACGCCACGACCAAGACGATCCAGGTGGACTCGATAACCGCGGCGAAATGATCCGAGCGCCGAGCCTTACCGTCACTTTGTTAGAATAGCGTCAAGATGACTTACCCCACCCCGGCCCAGGGGCGTCAACCAAAAATAGGAGTGACGTTCTTGGCTTGGCTAAACATTTATCAAAACCTGAAACAGGCGATTCAAGATGTGATCGCGCCGGAGATGCAGCAACTTCGCGGAGAGATTAAAGCTCTTTCGTCGGAAACTGGAGCGCTTCGGCAGGAGTTGACCTTGTTTCAAACCTTCGTGAATCGGCAATTCGACGCGGTCGACAAACGGTTCGATGCGTTCAAGGACGAGATCGACAAACGGTTCGACGCCCTCAAGGACGACATCGACAAACGGTTCGATGCTAATAACGACGTTGTCAACATGCGCTTCGACGCTTTGGACCAGCGGTTCAATGATGTGGACAGGCGCCTCGATGGCATCGACAAACGAATCGATGGCCTCGCCGGCGACTGGCGCGTCTCATTGAACGTCCACGAGCGGCTCGCCGCGTTAGAGGCCCGTCTCGAAAAACGATAACTTCGAGTGCCTTTACGCACGTGTGAAGTAATGCACCAGCACGCACCACACGATTGTGATGGTGAATCACATTCGAATGATGTGCAGGCAAAAGACCACCGAACTGAACTCTAACGCCCACACTTGACTATTCGAACCGTCTGTCGGATTATTACCAGTCGATAAACGATGGGAGAGACAGCGTGAACGTGTCCAGGGAAGCGCCGGACCTTTTGCCCGGCACTCTTGATCTGCTCATTTTGGTCGCCTTGGCGCACGGCTCGAAACACGGCTATGGAATCGCCGAGCACCTGAAATCGATGTCCGCGGACGTGTTGCAAGTGGGGGAGAGTTCACTGTATCCGGCCTTACAGCGTTTGCTTCTCAACGGATGGGTCAAGGCGGAATGGGGCGCTTCCGAAAACAACCGCCGTGCGCGCTATTACACATTGACACCGGCCGGCCGCAAACAACTGCGGGCGGAGCGTGAAGAGTTCGACCGGATGATCATCGCAATACAGAAAGTACTGCAGGTTACGTGAGGAGATCATGAGGACGCTGTTGCGGCGACTTCGTTATTGGATCAACCGGCGCAGGGCCGAATCCGAGCTTGCCGAGGAAATTGAATTACACCGCGAGGTGAAGCAAGAAGAACTCGAGCGATCGGGTCTATCGGCGCGCGACGCCATGGCGGCGACTCGAAGGGAGCTTGGGAATACCCTGAAGGCGCGCCAGGATTCGCGCGATGTTTGGGGGTGGACGTGGATTGATGACACGATTCACGACGTTCGTTACGCGTGCCGAACGATCGTAAAGATGCCGATACTGGCAGCCGTTGTGGTGGCGTCGCTCGGCGTCGGGATTGGTGTCAACTCTGCGGTCTTTTCGTGGATACAAGCCGTGGTCCTTCGGCCGCTGCCCGGCGTCGAGAATCCTTCTGCGTTTTATCTGGTCGAGCCGCGAGCGGAAACCGGTTCCTATCCAGGCGCGTCCTGGCCCGAATACAACGATCTTCGTGCGCGTCTCCGGTCATTTCGTGAACTCATCGCCTTCCGCGGGGCGCCGTTGAACGTGGGCGAACCGGATCGGCCTGAGCGGAGCTACGGGCTGCTGATTTCGGACAATTATTTTTCAGGGCTAGGCCTGCACGCGGCTATCGGGCGCTTGATCGACCACGATGATGCATCCGAACGGAAACCGGTGGTCGTCATTTCCCGCGGGTTCTGGAAAACCCGATTGGGCAGTAATCCGAACGTGTTGGGGCAGCCTCTACGGGTTAATGGCCAGACTCTCACTGTGATCGGTGTCGTGCCCGAGGGTTTTCAGGGCACAGTACTCGCTGTGGATTTTGATTTGTGGGTTCCCGCCAGCCTCGCACCCGGCTTATTTACGGGAACCCGTGAACTGGAAGAACGCGGGCAGCGCGGCTACTCCGTCATCGGAATGCTTCAGCCGGAATCGACGCGCGTTCAGGCGCAGAGTGAACTCAACGCAGCGATGCGACAGCTTGCGCAGCTTTATCCGGAGTCCAACCGAAAGTTCGAAGCGGAGGTTCTGCCGTACTGGCGCGCGCCGCGGGGGCCTCAGCGTTTGTTGGCCTCGGGGCTGGCGATCCTGCAGGGGGTCATGCTTGTATTGCTGCTCGCGGTCTGTGGAAATACAGCAAACCTGCTG
>QHXA01000565.1:615-2735 GCA_003222755.1 Acidobacteriota bacterium | reverse complement strand
TCGGTGTGATTATCGCCCTCTGGGGAACGAATGCGCTTCGTGCGATGCGGATTTCGATGGCAATCCCGATCCGATTCCAGACAGGTGTGGATGCGACGGGGCTAATGTTTTCCATTTTGCTCGGCCTTGCCTGTGCCGTTATCTCCGGCGCCGCACCTGCACTGCAACTGGTGCGCGGCGACGTACAATCGAAGCTTCGTACCACAGTGACGGCAGCGGCGGCATCGCCTCAGCCGCGCCTGCGGAATGCGTTCATGGCCGTGGAGGCGGCGCTCGCGCTGATGGTGCTCATGGCGGCAGGGCTGTTTTTCGAAAGCTTCCGCGAAACGCGGATCATCGACCCGGGATTCCAGGTCGAAGGCGTGCTATTGTCCGCGTACGACTTGACCGGCGGCGGTGCGGGGCACGTTCAGGCAGATGGCTCCATCGATCCGGCCTTCTCGCGTGCATTTGCCGACCGATTACTGGAACGCTTGCGCGCCCTCAGCGGTGTGGAGTCGGCGGCAATCGCGACTTCTGTGCCGCTCGATATTCATGGCCTTCCGATGGCGTCTTTCAGGGTGGAGGGCCGATCCAGCGCCGACGGGACGCCGGATCGCGCGCTGATCAATTTCGTCACGCCCGATTACTTCCGCACGATCGGCATTCCGCAGCTTGCGGGTCCCGGCTTTGTAGCACTCAACGACACGACGACTTTGCCGCAAGCGGTCGTCAACGAAGAATTCGTTCATAGGTACCTTTTGGACGCGGAGCCCGTCGGCCACCGCTTTCGACGAAACGATCAGGTCTACGCGATTGCGGGAGTTGTGAAGAACGCGTTTTACGATTCCTTTGGCGAGGCGCCGATTCCAATCGTGTACCTTTCCTATCGCGATCGCCCGCGTGCGTCCGGCGAAATTCATTTGCGAACGCGGCCCGGCGCTGAAACGTTGCTCGCTGGCGAAGTCCGCCGGGTGCTGCATGAACTGGAGCCTGGGATACCGCTATTTAACGTGCGCACTATGTCGGAACACGTCGAAACCAACCTCTTTCTGCGCCGAATTCCGGCGAGGCTGTTTACGGTTCTTGGCCCCTTGCTCCTGTTCTTTGCAGCGATCGGCATCTACAGTGTCGTGGCTTACAACGTTGCGCATCGGATTACAGAGATTGGCGTGCGCATGGCCCTTGGCGCGACCGTCAGCGATGTTGTCCGCCAAATCGTCGGCGAAACCATGCGAGTGATTGCGGCCGGTACGGGCGCGGGTCTGCTGATCGCCTTCATCATTTATATCCATGTTGTGCCCGGTGGGCCAATCGACCCGCGGATATTCCTCGGCATACCCATCATCCTGTTGCTCGTCGCGACTGCAGCGTGCTGGCTGCCCGCCCGGCGTACGGCAGAAGTCGATCCTATGATCGCGTTGAAACACCAGTAGTGGAGACAGGAAACTTCCTCATCGCGCGGCCGCGACACGGGTATCCGCAACTTCGACTGCACGCTTGGCGGTGCGTCCTTCCGAAATGGCCGCCGTGTACGTGTACACGACAGGTGTCAGGTAAAGCGTGATCAACTGCGAAAATAACAGGCCGCCGACAACCGCAAGGCCGAGCGTCTGGCGAGCTTCGCCCCCAGCGCCATAACCGAGGGCGATCGGAAGTGATCCCAGCAATGCAGACATTGTCGTCATCATGATCGGACGAAACCGCACGAGACATCCTTGATAGATTGCTTCGAGCGGCGCCATGTCCTCATTGCGCTGAGCGGCGAGCGCAAAATCGATCTGCATGATCGCGTTCTTCTTCACGATACCGATCAGCATGATCAATCCGACGAATCCGTAGATGTTCAGATCCATCTTAAACAGCCATAACGTCAGCAGAGCTCCGAAGACCGCAGAAGGCAATCCGGAAAGAATCGTCAAGGGATGGATGTAACTTTCGTACAAGATACCGAGCACGATGTAAATCACCAGGATTGCGATTCCAAGCAGGAGTGTGAGGTTCTTCACGGAATTCTCAAACTCTCTGGCAGTGCCTTGGAATGCGCCACTGATCGAGGCCGGCAGGTTGCGCGTAACCTCGTTGAATTGATCGAACGCTTCCCCCAGCGAAACGCCGGGCCTGAGGTTAAATGACACCGT
>QHXA01000565.1:0-478 GCA_003222755.1 Acidobacteriota bacterium | reverse complement strand
CTGTATTGATTCGTAGGCGCATAGATGGTCGAGACCCATCGCGGTCCATACGCGTCGTACAACGCATTCTCGATTTGCTGCGCATTCACCTTCAACGTCGCGGCCTTATCGCGATCAATCGAAACATTGAGCTGCGGGTTCTGAAGCTGGAGGTCGCTAATAACATCGGTCAGTCCGGGTATCGCGGCCGCATCTTGCTGGAGCTTGCGTGCTGCAGCGTAGAGTTCAGCAGTGTCGGTGCCCTGCAATGTGTACTGATATCCCGCGGTGGTAACCTGCCCGCCGATGCGGATCGTCGGCGGATTCTGCAGGTAAACGCGCATAAACGGCAGACCGGACAGCTTCCGGCGCAAACGATTGAAGATCACATCGAGCCTGTCACGCTGGGACCGAGGTTTCAGGCGAAGGAACATGCGGCCGAAATTCGAACCTGAATTGAAGTTGTTATTGGACGCGCTAATGCCCGAATAGAAAACCT
>QHXA01000564.1:2334-5685 GCA_003222755.1 Acidobacteriota bacterium | reverse complement strand
CTCAATGACCGTTGATGCCGAGCGTGGCATCGTCTATGCAACCTACGATGCTCCTGGACCGAACGACTACTATGGCGGCGATCGTCCCGGCGCCAATCTCTTCGGCAGTTCCCTGGTGGCGCTGGATGCGGAAACCGGAAAGATGAAGTGGCATTTCCAAGTCACCCATCACGATCTCTGGGATTACGACCTGCCGTCCCCCGCAGCGTTGCTGGACATCGCCGTCAAAGGCGAGAAGATTCCTGCCGTCGTCGCCGTCCCGAAGCACGCGCACATGTACATCCTGAATCGGCTGACGGGCAAGCCGGTATTCGGGGTCGAGGAGCGGCCGGTGCCGATCAGCAACGTTCCGGGCGAGCGGAGTTCCCTCACTCAGCCTTTCCCAGTGAAGCCTCCCGTCCTCGCGCGCGACAGCTACAAGGCGGACGACATCGTCACCGCCGCCGATACGAACGAGGAACATGCGAAGTTTTGCCGTGAACTCGTCGAGCGCAGCGGCGGGCTGTACAACGTGGGGCCGTTCACGCCCTACCTGTATCGCGAAGACGGCGCGAAGCCCTATTCTACGGTGCTCTTCCCGGGGTCCATCGGAGGCGTGAATTGGGGCGGCACCGCGTCGGACCCAACGCTTGGATACGTTTTCGTCAATACCATTGACGAAGCCAGCATCGGCTGGATTGAGAAGACCCCGGAAGGGGCGCGCGGCAATGGATACCGACGCAACAGCATTGTCGGACCGACGTCGCGGTTTCAGTGGAGCGAAGGCGATCCGCGATCGGGCAATATCAATAACGCGGGCGCGAGAGCCTGGCCTTGCCAAAAGCCGCCTTGGGGACATCTGGTGGCGGTGAATGCCAATACCGGCGACATTGCCTGGAATGTTCCGCTTGGAATCACAGACGAGTTGCCGGAAGGAAAGAAGAATACCGGCCGCATGAGCATGGGCGGGCCGATCGCGACAGCAGGCGGTCTCGTCTTTATTGCCGCAACCAATGACAAACGCTTCCGCGCCTTCGATTCCAAAACCGGTAAAGAATTGTGGACCACCCGGCTCGATATGAGCGCGCACGCCGTCCCGATGACGTATCAAGGCAAAAATGGAAAACAGTACCTCGCCGTCGTTGCCGGCGGCGCCAGCGCGCTTGACGATCCGGAGCCTCCGGGCCAAGAAGCGCTGGTGGTGTTCGCGCTGCCGTAGGCCGTGGGGCGCTCGCACCGCGGAGCGGTGCACGGAAATTAGCCAGGGGTACGCGTTTTTTGCATACGCCTGACTAATTTCAGAGATCCTGATCTAGCCAAGCATTTGTAGCAAACAAGGAAATCAGAATGAGACGGGAAGTCCCCTCCTTGACCAAGGAGGGGACTCTTCGCTTCACAACGATTCACTCTGAATTCCTCGACCTCAGGAGTTCTGAATTTCCGTGCACCGCTCCGCGGTGCGAAATCTCCAAACCTCCACTCGTCCGCTCTCACAACGTCCGCTTGAACAGCAGCGTGGCGGCCGTCATTGTGACGGCGGCAAATGCGACGAGATACATCAGGTCAAATGTAATGGCCCCGAATCCCGTGTTCTTCAGCATCAAGCTTTTCAGCGCATGTACGATGTAGGTAAACGGATCGACTTTCGCGATCACTTGCATCCATGGGGGAAACGCTTGCTGTGGATACACGGCGCCGCTTGGGAAAAACAAAAGCGTATTCAGAACCCCGAAGATGGCGCGCGGGGTAAGCGGGTCGCTGACCCGCACCATCAGCAGGAACATCATGCTAACCAACGCGAGCGAGGCGATCACGATGACCACAAACACCCGCAGCATCCGCATCGGATCAAAAGGATTCGGAAGACCGGCGATGATTGAGCCGAGCGTCATCAACACGCTTCCGGCCATGACCGCTTTGACGGTTCCGGACAGATTGAATCCCGTGATGAGCTCTAATTTCGTAATTGGCGTAACGAGGTAGCCTTCGTGTAATCCTCGTGCCTTATCGTCGATGAAGATGATTCCGCCGCCGATCATGACCATCATGAAGATCGACATCACCGTTGAGCCCGGTAACAGATACTGCACATACGGAACATATGGGTAGATTTCAACGATCTCCAGGCGCGGCTGCGTGGCTCGGCGGGCCTGGAGTGTGGGCTCGTCGTAAGCAGTGACCAGTCCAGTGATGGAGCCGATCATCGCGGATGAAACAAACTGGTCGGTGTTGTCCTCGATCAAGGCGACCCGCGGCTGATTCTTGTCGAGCACGCGTTCGGAAAAGCCCGCCGGAATGGTAAGCACGCCATTAACACGCCCGTTACGGAGATCATTCAGTGCCTGTCCTTCGTCGGAGTAGTCGATGGTCTCGAATGTGCGCGCATTTGCCGTTACGGCGACCGTCAACTCGCGGAGTTTGACGGCGGGCAGGCGGTGATCTTGATCCACGATCGCGAGTTTGAGATTGCGAACCTGCCCGCCAAACGCGTAACCCAAAACAATGAGCTGCATGACGGGAAAGATCAGTGACATCACCATCAGCGCCGGACTCCGCCGGAACCGGCGAAGCTCGCGCTCGAAGATGGCCAACATGCGATGCATAAATTCAGATCTCCTGATGTGGAAAAATTCTCTGTAGGGTCTAAGACCGCCCACCGTCCATTGGAGTTTGGACATTCCGCTCCGCGGAGCAGTGCCTCGGGCGCTCTATGACCGCCCCTACAGAAGGGCGCGCGTCTCACCCTCTCCGCATCATCAGCGGACTCTCTTTGGGCGACGCCTCCTGCAGCGCGTCTCGCAATTGCCGCCCCGTGTAGTGAACGAAAACGTCGTCGAGCGTCGTGCTCTGCACGGACAGCGACTGCACCGGCAACTGGACCTGCGCGGCCGCATCGAGCAGCGCCATCGTCGTTGCAGGGCCGTTGCGAGTCGCGATCCGGAACAGGTTTTCATGCCCGGAGACGCTCTCCACTTCCGGCAGCTTTCTCATCTCCTCTTCCCAGCCTGCAGGGATCATCGGAAAACTCACTTCCAGGATGTTTGTCCCGGAAATGGATGCCTTGAGCCTCATCGGCGAATCCAGCGCCACCAGTTTTCCGTGATCGACAATGGCAATGCGGTCGCAGAGCTTATCGGCTTCATCCATATAATGCGTGGTCAGGAATACCGTTAGATCGCGCGTCTGTTTTAATTGGCGGAGCATCTCCCAGACCGCGACGCGCGAAACCGGATCCAGTCCGGTGGTCGGCTCGTCCAGGAAGAAAACTCGCGGTTCATGAATCAGACCGCGCGCGATCTCCACGCGCCGCCGCATTCCTCCCGAGAGATTCTTCACCGGTTTGTCTTTCCACTTGATCAACTCGACAGCTTC
>QHXA01000564.1:0-2294 GCA_003222755.1 Acidobacteriota bacterium | reverse complement strand
GGCATAGATCAGGAGATTTTCTGCCACGCTCAGCTCGAGGTCGCTCGTCATGGCCTGAGGAATGACTCCGATCAGACGCCGTACCTGATCGGCCTGCTTCACCACATCGAAACCGTGGATGCTGGCGGTGCCGGACGTGGCGGGAATCAATGTTGTCAGCATGCGGATCAGCGTGGACTTTCCCGCGCCGTTCGGCCCAAGCAAGGCGAAGATCTCGCCGTGCTCGACAGAAAACGAAACGCTGTCCACAGCGGTGAAGTCGCCGAATTTTTTCGTGATCTGATTAACTTCGATCTCGCCCATCGGTAACCGGTAGCTCGACGTACGTCGTCATGCCCACAGCAAGACGCCGGTCTTTATTATCGAGCCTCAAACGAATTTCAAATGTCTTGATGTCACGCTTCGTCCGGCTAACGTCGCGCTGGGTGGCGAAACTTGCGTCCATCGCGCGATAAAACACCGTGCCCATGCGCTCCTCGCCGGAAGGCAAACGGACCTTCAACTGATCGCCCAGCCGGATGCGATCGATATATGTCTCTTCGATGTCGGCACGGACCCACAGATCGTCCGGATCGATCAACGTCACAATCGGCTGTCCTGCATTGACGACTTCACCCTCACGCGCCACGCGGACATCCACGATGCCTTCTACAGGCGCGTGCACGTCGGAATACGAAAGCCGCACGTCGGCACGCTTGCGCTGCGCGGCTGCCGCTTCGCGCTGCTGTTGCGCCGTCCGTACACGATTCTGCTGAACGGCAACACGTTCGGCATTCGCGTTGGCCACCGCCACAGCTGCCCGCTGCACCTCGACCTGTTTCTCCGCCGCTTCGAGCCGCGCTTTCGCCGCGTCGAAGCTCGTTCGCGCCTGATCGAACTGTTGAATTGGCGCGACCCCTTCTTTTGAAAGCTTCTCGGTTCTTCCCAGCACAATTCGCGCATTCTCCAGGGTCGCCCGCGCTTCACCTGTCTGCGCAATCGCAGTGTCCAGCGCAGCACGAGCTTGTTGGATCTGATCTTCCGTCTGGCGCTGCTGGTACCGCAGTTCTGTCTCGCTTTCCGCAACTTGCGACTGGATACTCTCAACCTGATGCGAGTAATAAGCGCGGTCTGCCTGCAACTCGTCCGTGGTTATCACCGCCAGGAGTTGGTTCTTGTGAACCGGATCGCCTTCCTTCACGAGAAGTTGCCCGATCTGCCCGCCCAGTTGCGGGGCCACGATGACGTCCTGAGTGGTCACGATTCCAGTAAGAATGAGCGGTCCAGGCGGCCGATGCGTGCTGTAATAAGCCCCTGCCACGCCAGCCACCAGTATCAATAAAAGGATGACGCGTTTCATAAGTAAGTAAGCACTTACTTACACGATAAACTACCGAGTGGCAAGGAGAAATTTTCCTCCGCGCGTCTGAAATTCCTCATCCCGAAACCCTGCTATACTGGCACGCATTCGGCAGACAACTACAGGAGGCTATGCATGCCACGACGCAACGTGATCGTACTGACGGTGACATGTTTCATGATTTTTGTAATGGCCTGCAGCGCGTTCGCGCAGCAGCGGGCCCAAACTCCAGCGGCAGGACAGCAAGAAGGACAGCGCGGACAACGCGGGGCGGCGCGCGTTACACGAGCACCGCTGTTCTTTCGTGAAGAATGGAAACAAACTCCGGCCGGCGGTGAGCATCCGGTGGACGTGCCTCAGGCGTTATCCAATGCCAACCTCGAACTGAAACTCATCGGGCCGACCGGCAAAGAGATCCTGATGACCGGCGCCGTTACCGACGAGAACAATCCGGTTCATCTGTGGACGGGAATGTGCACGACGCCGTGCGGGTTCACTCTTCGCGAGAAGACCAACTTTGCGGATCTCACGGGTCTGGCGCGTATCAAGATGGTGACGAAGACATCCGGTTTTCACAAAGTGAGTCCGGTTGTGAAGCTCGCGGATGGAACGATGCTCATTGGTGACAAGTTCGAAGGATCAACCGTTGATTGGCTCGAGAGCGATGTCGCAGTGAGCGAAATGCGATGGCGAAAACTGGACCCGGAGAGGATCGTGACCGTCGGGGATTGGGTGAACAGCCCGAATCTGAGCAAGGTCGATGAAATCGGGTTTGTGGATCTCATGCCCGGCAGCGGTCATGGTCAGGGCGGCTGGTCGGACGTGGCAAGGATTGAGGTTTACGCGAAACCTGTAAAGCGCGAATAAAACTGTAGGGGCGGTCTATGACCGCCCCTACAGTGATTTGCTATTTAGTTTCCGTTTTGCGTTCCACTTTCGTCGCGCTCCTGCGAGT
>QHXA01000563.1 GCA_003222755.1 Acidobacteriota bacterium | reverse complement strand
CTTCGATACTGGATCGATAACGCCGTTGAACTTCGGACCAGCATAGGCCTCGGTGACTTCGATACGACCAACTATTATTGTATTTGAACCGTCAACGCAGAGTTGCATATCCGTCTACCAACGGATACTTTTCTTAACGCGTGCAATGAGGGAAGGCTTCTGTTGGGCGCCATACCGCAGCAACAGGGCAACGATATCACTTCTCTTTGCCCGCCCAGCCAGCTGAAGCGCGGTCTCTTTGCTGGAGACTCCATTCATATTCTTGCCGGAGACCATATTGACGTCGGCGCCGGAATCGATCAGAAACTGCACGGTCTCCAACGGTGCTCTCTCGGCAGCCCACATCAGCGCCGTTCTGCCCCAATCATCCTTTTTGTTGATATCGGTGCCGTGTTCTATCAGCATTCGGATAATTTCTCGTGCTGCAGCCCCTCCTTCCCCATTGAAACTGAGACGACGGAAAGTGGGGCGCGCTCCAGCAGCGAGAAGGCTCCGGACGATGGCGGCATTCTCGTTGAAGATGGCGTACTCCATCGCGTTGAACTTGCTGGGATGGTCGACGGCGGAAAAATCGGCGCCATGCGCGAGCAGAAGATCGACGACTTCCGCGTAACCGCGTCTCGCTGCAGCCAGTAGAGCCGTCTGGCCAGCGAAAGTGCCGGCGATGTTCGGATCTGCGCCGTTGTTTAACAGAAATCGCACGGTCTCAGCCTGACCCCGGAATGCGGCTTCAATTAAGTAGGTGGTGGTACCTTCGTACATGCCGCGCTCGTCCGGCTCCACTGTCGGTATCACCAAGTTGATCTCTGCGCCGTCGGTCAACAGCCGAGCCGCCTTGTCGAAATCGCCGGTGGAAATTGCAGAACTGAAATCGTTGTCCACTCTGCTTGATGTTCGAGGTCTGGAATTCATTCAGCGCGAACCGGAAAAGTGATCGTGACTATACGTCAGAATTGGATCCGCTTCTCGACCGATCCATCGCGTGCGAGATAAAGCACGCACGACTCTCGCTCGGGATGAGACAGGCTTACGATTATGCCTCCATTGTCTCTGAGCGCGAGGACCTTCATCTCTCCGAATTCTCGGCCCAGCGGAGCGGTCTTCAAGTTGAATTGTTCGTCCAATTGCAGATCCGGAGTGAAATGCAACAATACGGGATACCACGGCAATTTGAACTCGGACCTGCCCACTTTCTTGTTGCCCATAATTACAAACACTGATTCGTCGGGATGGCTCACAACAGTGCCGACATCTCCCATATTTCCCGGGATGGTGGCTTGTTGGCTTGGCAACGGACGGCCATCCGCCCCGAGGCGGACTAAGAGGACTTCATCGAGCGACTCATTTTTCAGGCCAACCAGAACGCGGTCTTCCTGGTCGAACGCAGCAGCCCGAACCATTCCATGCTGGAGCCTCTTCGATGGACTGCTCGAGTCCGGTTTCGAAGACCGTGTCGGGACGTCCGTCAGGAAGCAGTCGTCTCAACCTGTGGGCACCGCCAATTTCCACGTAATCCACCAGGATTCCGTCAGTGGGTGCGAGTACGACTCCGCCTGATCCAAAGATTCGGGGCAATTCCAGAAGCGTAAAAGTAGGATCGAGGCGCCCATTTGCATCGAAACGCGCCAGCGGATAATTCACATCCGCGTAACCTGGCGCGGGTGAAGCTTTCTCCAACACGCCGGCCAACAGCAGGCGGCCGCCTGCATCCATCGCGGCATCGGTGAGGTGTTGGGCGGATACCAATTCAGTTGTTGTTGGTGATAAATCAAACAAGCGTGTGATCGTGCCGTCGAGAGCTACGGTGGCGATTTTGATGGCCGAACCGTCCCGCCAACTGATCAGACCCGACCCGTCGGGGCGGGACCGGATTAAATCCAGGTCCGGCAATGTAGGTGGGCGTGGCGCAAAACTGCCGTCAATGTTCCCGGTAGCGTCCAACCGCGACAGCAACCGCCAGTCGATACTGAGCCCTTCGCGCGAGACCGTGCCCGCCACCACAATGGACCGGTCCGGTGGCTGCAGAGCGCCTTGGATACGAATGACCATCCGAGAGGTTGATGTCAAATGCGGTCCTGTGGGAACCGAATCGAACATCATGTTCTTCAGCGGCGCGATGACGAATATGCCGGGAATCAGCCAGAGCGTCTTGTAATTGTAGTCGAGGCTGATGAACCCTCCGGAGCTGGGGCGATCTTTGGTCCTGAGGTCCAGCGCAGCCAAAACTACAAATAAAGCGAGCGGCAGCGCCAAACCTCCGAGCGCGCGCGTTGGGAGAGAAATGCTGAACAGGGACAGAACCAGCAATCCAGCGTAAAAGAAGAAAGTGAAGGAACCGGACCCCGCGGTTACCAGACGCAAGTAATCCGCGTCACGTCCGCTACTTTGATAGATGACCAGCGCCGCGCACAGCCCGAAAAACACAATGAGCGGCGCAAACAAAATCGCTCGACGCACGGGTGAGTCTAACACGGCACTATCGGCACAGCCTATGCAAGTCATGCCTGCGGAGATTCGCGGGCTCGTATTCTCCCGCTCGTCAAGGTAACGATATACTTCACTGAGCCCGATCGGCATCACGAGTGATGGTCCTGTCCTGGGACCGAAACAATAGTCCAATGGATTTCGATCAAGTCTGATCCGATGGGTCACGCTTTGAGCTTCGCCCTCTGCTTGCCCCGACTGTCGACAGTGATTGTGAACGCCACAACCACCGTGCAATAAACCTTCGGCCACGGTCGGTGGTCCGTGTCCTTCCGGTAACCCTGCGTGAAATGACCTGATTGAGGCTGGTAGCGTCAGTCTGCCTTCAAAGAAGAGGCAAGGAGGACAGACTGATGGAAACCAGAAAAAACGTAGGAAATATAAGCAGCATCCTTCAATGCGCGCGGCCGTGTGACCGAACTACAGGATGCTGAGGAAGTTTACGAGGTCCTGTTTCTGTTTGTCCGTGAGCCCAATCTTGAAGCGGCGATCGAAGAAGTCCACCAGTTCGGTCAGATCCCCGGCGGAACCGTTGGCAAAGTAGGGCGCGCGGGCGGTGAGTCCGCGGAACTGCTGCATCAGGATGGAGCCGACATCCGCGCATTTTCCGGTGATGAGTGCACGGCCGGGGTCCTGAGTTAAAAAGGTGCGGCCCAGTTGTGGGTGAGGCGGGGCCGAGGCGTCGCAGGTGATGCGGAACAGAGGCAGCTCGGGCGATTCCTTCGCCGTGGGCAGATTGGTGGTGCCGATGTCGATGGAGTGGTTGATGCCGGGCTGGTGACAGGTGGCGCAGGTGCCGTGCTTGCCATCTGCCATGCGGAACTCACGTGAGGCGAAGAGGTCGACACCACGCAGGACGGATT
>QHXA01000562.1 GCA_003222755.1 Acidobacteriota bacterium | reverse complement strand
TTCTCAATTCTCATCCGAGCGGGAAAGCGTTCGGCGGGTTCGGGCGGTTTTGATGGAAGCCGAGACAATACGTGCGAGTTCCGTGTTTTCGGCGAAAATGCCGACGATTAATTCTCGGAAGCAGCGCACTTTTCGAGATAATCCGAAGCCACACTGCCGTTTCATTGAGTTCCTTTCCCACGATGCGCATTTTGTGAATGAAATCTTGGCGGCTTTCGGCACTGCGAGCTTCGGCGTAATTGGGCGCGCCTGCCGTGCCCGAACGTAAGATCTGGTTGGCAATATGTCGTGCTTGGAACGTCCTTGGAAGGCGGCCGGGCAGGTCGATGATACGGGCGGCAAACTCAACTAAACGTTCCTCGAGCTGATCCGAAAGTGCGATTTTCGACAACATGTTGTGTCTCGGGCAATCGGCAGTCCTTTCGAATGGGAATTGAGAATTGGGCATAGAGCATTGATCAGATTCTTCCTATCCCAATTCGTTGCACACGTCGTCAGCGGAGGATGAAACGTTCCCGGGATCTGAGTGGCCATCACTTGCCTTTGTTGTAGAGAATTTCTACACCAGAATCAGCGACCGGCGTTGCACCCAGCTTCAGCAGCAGATCGGCCGTATCCCTGCGAACGTTACGGGGTCTCCTGTTCGCCGCATTTCCCAAACCCAGCGTGACGATTCCCTCCGCGATGCTCAGCGGCGTCTGCCCGAACCGATCGAGTATCTCCGTCTTGGCGCCCTTTTCTACGAGAAGCTGTATAGCCGAGTCTAGTCCCATATAGGCCGCGCCATGCAGTGCGGTCCAACCATTCTCACCGACCGCATTGACGTCTACGCCGAGTTCGACCAAAACCTTGATGGTTTGGAAATGTCTTTTCTCCCACTCCTCCTGTGCCTGTTCGTCCGCAAGATCCTGGTACTGACCCGCACCGGCAGCGACGATCAGTGGTGTCGTGTCCTCTTTTGTTGCGATGTTCGGATCGGCGCCGTTCATCGCCAGCAATCGCACGGCATCGGCATAGCCGGCTTCGGCCGCCAGGAACAGCGGTGTTGCGGCAACAACGCTGACAAGTGGATAGTCCACCAGGCTGTTCGGTCCAGCATTCGGCCGGTCCTTCGCCAGTTTGGTATCCGGATTCACGCCACGTGCGAGGAGCGCCTTTATGATTTCCAGCTTTCCGGCCGCTGCGGCGTGATGCAGGACCGTAAAACCGGTCCGGTCCGTCGCGTTGGGATCCGCACCTTTGCTCAAGAGAAGCAGAGCCAGTTCCGAGCGGCCGGCGGCTGCTGCAATCAGCAGCGGGCTCCGGCCGTCGGGCGCGGGTGCGTTTACATCGGTTCCGGCGGCTAATAGTATTCGTGCCGAATCGGTGCTGCCTTGCTGGACAGCGAACAGAAACGGCGTGACACCACGTTTCGAAACGGCACGGACGTCTGCTCCGTTGTCCATGAGAACCCTTACGACCTCCGGCTGATTTTCCGCAGCGGCCCACATCAACGCCGTCTGGCCTGCTCGCGTCTCCTTCGCGTTGACATTCGCATGATGCGCGATCAACGATTTCACTAGCTCGATATTTCCGATCCGCGCTGCGGCCATCAGGACCGTCTCGCCCGAAAGCAAACGTGCATCCGCATCAGCGCCGGCGCTCAAGAGCTTCTCGGCCATGGCGGTATTGCCTTTGGACGCGGCCAGCCAGAGGGGAGTAGCGCCAAGCTCGTTGGCCGCGTTGACCCCTGCCCCAGCTCGAAGTAGAAGATCCGCCGTCTCGAGATCGTTCCGGTGAGCCGCCCAAGCTAACGCGGTGGCGCCGTCCGGCTGGGGTACATTCACATCGACATGCTGTTCAAGCAAGGAGCGGATCATGGCGTTGTCGCCGTTCTTCACGGCTTCCACAAGCCGGCGGTCACCGCCAGCCGCGCTGCCATACCCAACGCACAGCAGCAAAACCAAAAATCCTGCGATCACTCGGCCCGTCTCGCGCATATTGCTCGCCCCTTTGGTCTCTCGTAAGGCTTCACGATAACAATTTGGCCCTGAATCTACAACATTGAGTCGGCTTCAGAAGACTACCTTAAACGCGACCTGCATGATCCGCGGATCTCCAGCCTTCTGAATCTGACCGAATGTGCCGCTATTCAGAGTTGAAACCGGGTTGTTGAAATTTGCATGGTTTAAGACATTGAAAGCTTCGGCACGCAGCTGGAGCGTCTTTGCTTCGGCAATGGGGAACGTACGCGACAAGGCCAAGTCGAATTGAAACACATTTGGACCCTTCATATTGAAGAGGCCCATGTTTCCATATGTCCCCAATAGCGGCGTCGCAAACGCCGACCTGCTAATCCAATTATTGATCGTCCGTTCCTTGGGATAAGGATTGGCCATGACCTGATTAGGTGTTTGGGTGGCCTGTCCGGTCAGTGCAGTATCGACGCCCTGAGTCACGGAAAAGAATTGCGCGGAACGGGCCTGAATAATCGGGGACAACTGCCAGTCACTGGCAATCAATCGCAACTCCCGGCTGGAGAATCGTGGCATCTGAAGGACCGTGGAAAGATTGAATACGTGCCGTGTATCCCCTGTCTGACAGTTGCTTCGCAGTGCTCTCCGGTTATCGACATTGATCGCACCAGTGAGAGCCAAGTCGTAACTATCGCTAATGCAGTGTGACCAGGTGTAATTCACAAGCGCACTTACACCATGGCTCAGCCGTTTCTGGACGGCAAGAAGCAGACCATGGTAGGTTCCAGTGCCGCCATTATCCAGCTCGCTGATTCCTGAGTAGTATTGGCCTTGCTGCGGGTTTTGCAGATACAGCCGGCGTCGCTGGTTCGTGTTGACGGTCGTGGAGCAGACGGGATAGTTAACAGAATTGATCGTGCAGGGATTGAGTCCCAAGAATACGGCTGGATTCAGTTGGACACCTGCCGGAAGATGAATCATGTTATTTCCGACATAATTCGCAGTGAGCAGCAAATCAGCACCGAGTTGTCTTTGAATGCTTAAATTCCATTGGTTCATGTAGCTCGGTGAGAGATCGAAGGGGTGGGTACCGTAATTGGCGAAAGTCGGAAATGGCGTTTCCTTGCCGACGATAAGCGGGAAAGGATTTCCACCAGGATAGTTGCCCCACGGATTTGAAAGCCGCACGTTGGACAGTTGGACATTATTACCCCAAGGCGCGGACTGAGTGAATATCGTGTAAGTGTGAAACGGTCGCCGGTCCGTGAACATCCCATATGCGGCTCGGATCGTCATCCGGCCGTCTCCCTTGGGATCCCAAGCCAGTCCTACACGGGGCACAAATGTCGCGTAGCTGGAAGCGTGCGGCGCGTTTCCGACCGTGTACTGAGAATCGCCAGGGAAGATCAGACCCGCAGGCGCATTGACATACACGCTGCTGTGTATGTTCT
>QHXA01000546.1:3953-4518 GCA_003222755.1 Acidobacteriota bacterium | reverse complement strand
GTTCGCGGCGACGTTACAGCTCCGACCGTTGTATATCGCGTCGAGCCGGAATATTCAGAAGAAGCGCGCAGGGCGCGGTACCAAGGCACGGTAGTGCTGGAAGCTCTCGTCCGCAAAGACGGCAGGGTCGATGTAGTCCAGCTTGTGCGCAGCCTCGGTTTCGGCCTCGATGAAAACGCAATCCGGGCACTGAAAGAATGGCGCTTTCGGCCTGCCATGAAGAATGGCATGCCTGTCGATTTCACGCTGAATGTCGAGGTGAGGTTCAATCTCCGCTAATGGCGATCCTCATTGATCCGCCGGCGGATGCCACGGCGTGACGACGCCTTCCAGCAGATTATCGATATTGCCTTCCATGCACGAATACTCCATAACCTCAACGTTCGGCGTCAGCACAAACACTCTCTCATTCTTAATGGGCCGCGTATAGGTCTTCGGATCGTCGAGAACCCAATTAAACAGGATGTGGCCAAGGTCGGGCCGCCTGAACGTCATCGTGAGTTTGGCCTGATTACTAAAAGGATGGCCATTGGTATCCAGCTTAGCCCAACCATTCATGTTGACC
>QHXA01000546.1:0-3909 GCA_003222755.1 Acidobacteriota bacterium | reverse complement strand
TCGCCGAACCAAGTTGGCGGATACCCGTCGCGATGCGGGCGGCCGTCTGTTGGAACAACCGCGAACATGGTGCTCTGCTCAAAAAGAAACGCGATGTGTTCATCATTCTGAATGATCTGCATCGGGTGGGGTGAAAAGGAACGTATCCAACCAAAAGGCATGCAACTGCCGGCATAGTCGCCGTTCTTCGTCGGATTGTAACTTTCCCACTGCTTCTTGCCCCATTCGGTGTACGGAAGAGGATCGGGCTCCCCTTTGTTGCTGGTTCCGTCCGCATTGGTAAACGTCTTCGTAATATCGGGCGTGTAGGGCCGCGCCCAGGTTCCTCGGAAATCCGCTTTACCATTGGCAAGGCGTGGCGTTGGCCCGTTCAGGTCCGCGATCTTTTTGGCGGAGGCAGCGCGCGTTTGAGCTGAAGATATCGGTGCCAGAAAAACAGGCAGCATCACCGCTGCGGCAGCCATCACATAAAATCGATTTTTCACGTGCTTTAGAGTAAGCACAAGGAATACCTTGAGGGGGGTCTGAAGTTTGTCCATTTTTCGCACGCCGGAGGCGTGTCAGGAAATTAGCCGGGGGTTAAGCGAGCGCGAGCGAGCGCAACCCCCGGGTTGTCTCAAACCAAAAAACAGCCGCACCCTGGAAAGGTGCGAGGAGTCCTCGACACCCTTTCAGGGTGCGGATTTCTCAGTTGTTCACGTATTCCAGGGGTACGCAAAAAACGCGTACCCCTGGCTAATTTGCTAGCACCGCTCCGCGGTGCGCCACGCTGACCCCATCAATTCGGCAATTTTTTCACAGCTTGGTTCAGCTTGGTGGCGACTACATGCTGCCTGCTGTACTTTCGCATATACTGCGTCCGGCAAAGGAGCGTCGCATGGGCAGCAAATGGTGTTTTGCTTTGGTCATCATCAGTTGTTTCGTCGTCACCGGATTCGCAGGCGGTCAAGAGCATATTGGCCAGTATTCTCAGGCCGACGTGGAGGCGGGGTTCAACCTTTATAACGCAAACTGCATCACATGCCATGGAGCCAATGGAGATTCCGTCCCGGGAATCAATCTACGCACGAACGAGTTTCGCCGCGTTTCCACAGACAGCGACCTGAATCGAATCATCCAAACGGGAATCCCGGGTACGGCGATGCCGCCCGGCCGATACAACACAGCCGAATTGGCTGGGTTGGTTGCATACATCCGTGCCATGCGAGAATTCGATACAGTCGCCACGGGGCGAGGTGACGCAGCGCGAGGTCAGAACATTTTTGAAGAGAAAGGAAATTGCAATAGTTGTCACCGCGTCAACAACAAAGGATCGCGAGTGGCGCCGGACCTCAGCGATATCGGCGCGATCCGCTCCCCTGAGGCGCTTCGTCGATCGCTGATCGACCCTACAGCATCAATGCTGCCGCTGAATCGGCCGGTGCGAGCCGTGACACGCGATGGAAAACTAATCTCCGGCCGCCGGCTAAATGAAGACACCTACACCGTGCAAGTGATCGATACGGAGGAACATCTGATATCACTCATCAAGGCTGACCTGCGCGAGTTCACGGTACTGAAGACGTCGACGATGCCTTCATACAAGGACAAGCTCAATCCCGCCGAATTGGATGATGTCGTCGCCTACCTTCGCACCCTGAAAGGATCGAGGTGACTATGAAATTTTTGAATCGTTGCATTCTTGTTGCCGCATGTCTGCTGTCTCTGATGTTGCCCGTTTTGCGCGCTCAAGTTTCCAACGAACGCCTGTTGCGTACAGCGGATGAACCACATAACTGGTTGATGTATTCCGGCACGTACGCCAGCCAGCGCTACAGCACGCTTCGTCAGATCAATCCGGCGAACGTCAAGACGCTCGAGCAAAAATGGGTGTTTCAGGCCGAATCGCTGGAAAAATTTGAAACGACCCCGCTCGTCGTCGATGGGATCATGTATATCACCCAGGCGCCAAGCGACGCCCTTGCATTGGATGCAAAGACCGGACGCGTGTTCTGGATCTATCGCCACTACCCATCGCCGGACGTGAAGCCGTGCTGCGGATCCGTCAACCGCGGTCTCGCGATTCTCGGCGACACTCTGTTCCTGGCGACGCTCGACGCGCATCTTGTCGCCTTGGACGCCAAAACGGGACGGCCGCTATGGAACACGAAAGTCGCTAACGCGAGCGCCGGATATGCGATGACGGTTGCGCCACTCGTCGTCAAAGACAAAGTCATTATCGGCGTCGCTGGTGGAGAGTTCGGCATTCGCGGCTTCATCGCGGCCTACAGCGTAAACAATGGTCGTGAAGTCTGGCGCTTCAACACAATTCCGGGACCTGGTGAGCCTGGTCACGAAACGTGGCAAGGTCAAGGCGACGCTTGGGAGCACGGTGGTGGATCGATCTGGACCACGGGTTCGTACGATCCAGTCCTCAACCTGACGTATTGGGGAACGGGCAATCCCGGTCCCGATTGGAATCCAGCACAGCGCTCGGGCGATAACCTCTACTCCGATTCGGTCGTCGCGCTCGATGCGGACACCGGCAAGCTGAAGTGGTTTTATCAATTCACGCCGAACGATCCCTATGACTATGACTCGACCCAGGTGCCTGTTTTGGTGGACGCGACCTGGAAGGGTACTGCGCGCAAGCTGATGATGTGGGCAAATCGCAACGGATTCTTTTATGTGCTGGATCGCCAGACGGGTGAGTTTCTAGCCGGCTACCCATTCGTCAAAGTAAACTGGGCCAGCGGCCTCGACACGAAAGGCCGCCCCGTCCAGACGCCGCAACCGGAAGGCTCTCCCACCTTCCCCGGCGTTCAAGGCGCGACTAATTGGTACTCCCCATCGTACAGCCCGCGCACCGGACTGTTTTACGTCTCGGCGTGGGAAGACTACGCTAGCGTTTTCGTGAAGGAAGACCAGAAATATGAAGAAGGCCGGCGGTTTGTCGGGGGGCGCCCGACCAGCCCGATTCCCGGCGGCCAGAACGTGCCTTCACTCAAACGCGGTCCCATCAACGTGTGGACGGAGGCTGCAGGCCACGGCGCGATCGTCGCTATCGATCCACGCACAGGCGAAAAGAAATGGAAGTTTCTGATGACCGATGTCACCGATAGCGGAATTCTAACGACCGTCACGGATCTGCTATTCGCCGGCGGACGTGAAGGCTACTTCCATGCCCTCGATGCGCGAAATGGAGCGCTGTTGTGGAAGGCAAGCCTTGGCGGCCAAGTAGCATCGGGTCCAATGACGTATCAAGTCGAAGGGAAACAGTATGTGACCGTCGCCGCCGGCCATTCCTTGTTTACGTTCGCATTGCGCGAGTAGCACCGGCTCACGGTTCCCCAGGCACCGGTCCGAAATCCGGCGGCGGTGTGCGGTGCCTGGTCGCCGCTTCGTAAGCTGACGCGACGCGGAACAGCATCGGTTCATCAAAAGGCCGTGCGATGAAATCAACGCCGACCGGTAGCCTGGCTTGTATCGGTCCGACCAATCGCGTACCGGCATTGCCATCGGGCACGCGATCCCATACCTCGCTGGTAAAGCCGGCAGGCACTGTAATGGCCGGGAAGCCCTGCTGACCCAGGAACGACCAGCCAATAGGAGAGCGGCCGTTTATCGTCGGCTCTCGCGGCGCCGTGAGTCTTCGTGGCGGTACCGTCGACATCGGAGCGACCAGCGCATCGAGCCTCTGTTCACGCATGCATTGCAGCAGCATCGTTTGCAAAGCGACGCGGGTCTGAATTCGTGCCGAGGTGTCCAACACCGTGGCGCGGTCCGCGTTCTCCCGCGCCTGTTTGCGATCGGGGAAGTTGGGATCGTTATAGAACTTCGCCTTGGTGATCAGGTCCGCGTTGTTTTTGATGTTGACATCGCCACGTTCGCGCAGATAGCGGTTGATCATGTATTTGCCTTCGCCCTGGA
>QHXA01000545.1 GCA_003222755.1 Acidobacteriota bacterium | reverse complement strand
AAATGACAGTACCTTGAGTGGCGTTATCGGCTGAAACCCAGGCTGGGCGCGGCTCGTACGACTATTTACAAAACCCCAATAGTATGGTGGAATGCGACGCTTTCGCCTAGGAGATAAATCAATGCCTCGTCTGGCTCAAGACGTAATTGTAATCTCTCATCCGGTCCGAACTTTTCCCAATGGGGATTTTTTCTACATCGAGTTATTCCGAAAACATAATCGCTACAATTGCATTCTGAAAATGGCTCGCGACGGGAATCCAAGGAAGGCAATCATCGTCGTTCGAGCCCAAGGTAAGACGATTCGCGAAGCTGAAGAGGATTGCTATCGCAAGGCACTCGACCGTTGTCCCCGCTTCCCGCAGCCACCTTACTTGAAGCGCAATTCGAAAAGCGCACGAGAGGTAGTCGAGTTCCTTGCCGACTGTCTCGAAGAACCGGTGAAGACCTAGACAGTCTTTTTCTGCCGTGTTGCTTATTTCCGGTCTCGCTCAACCCGTTGTAATTCCGTAATGCGGCGGCGGGGCTGCTCCGGCAAGTGAATTGCAGCTCTGAAGTCAGAAGCGATTCTTATGAAACTTGGCTCGAGGGAAAGGGATAAACCATGGCACTAAAGAGACTTCGAATGATTTGTGCAGGCGGGGACAAAACGCTTGCTGAATGGGAGACCGACACCGTCAGCCAGCAACGTCTCGCTGAAATCGAAAAAGAATTTAACGAAAAGGTGGCTCAGGGGTGGTTTGCGGCAGACATCTCCGAGAAGCGGGATGTACTAATTCGCGAATTCGATCCCAATGCGGAGATCCTGTTGATCCCGAGAGTCCAAGGCGGCCGTTCATAACGCAGCCGACGAATCATCAAAGTATGCCCACGCGGATTCAGGAAAATTTTCCTCTGCAGCGGCTGGATATCTTCTCGCATCCGACGCAGGACGATTACGAGCGCGCCAAAGACAAGGCTCGCCAACTCCTGCGTTCGATCCTGCCGGAAAGTTCATGGGTGGAGCTGGAAGACAAAGGCGTGATTCAGATTGCGGGTAAGCGCGGCAATTATGTCATCTCGCCCTATTCGCAAACCGAAATTCGTGACTCCTCTTCCGGCCGCTGTGTCGCGTACGCTTGTCTCCAGCTCTCGATTCCCGCACCTACATATGACCGCATGATTGCCGAATATCTGCTCATTAAAAATGCGGAGGATGTTTATTGGAAGACCGCGAACATCTTCTCACGCAGCGGTAACGAGTTCGGTATCGCGACACTTTTCCTGGTCGCCTTCGACATTGCACTTTTTGTGAACTTGCTATTGGAGGTCCTGACGGTTCGTTAGCCCAATCTGCCACTTGGTCGAATCAAAGAAGTAGCCAAAAAACAAACTCGCCGGCGACCTACGCCGCCGACGAGTTTCGGATCCACCACCCCTACTTCCCCACTCGGCTCCATTAAAAGAGCACAACAGCTGATATGACTTTGGCAATTGGTAGACCAAAGATGCACGTTGTGCTCTCAACAAGTTGCCAACTCTACGCCGATGAAAATTCAGAAATCCGAATAAGATTTCCGGAAAAAGGAAATTGGCCTGCACATAACTTTCAAGGAGACCCTACGTTGATGCCAAACCAAAAGCAGCGAAAGAAGAAGCACGGCGAGAACAAGAGTAAAAAGGCACAGGCCATGAGGACGAAAGAGGCAGTTGCGAAGCCCGCAGATAAGCCTTCCGCAACCGGAAAGCGTCCGGGCCAGACTTCGAAATTCGAAACTATCCAGGATCGTCCCGGCAACCTTCGGCGCGCCTAAGGGGCCGTATAAAGACCTGAATTCCTCCAAAACGGGCCAGTAGCTGAAAAACTCTTGCCTCCATTTGATTTGTGGCGCAATACTCAAAAGTTCTGCCATGCCTGCATAGTCGTCTGACTTCTGTGACTTTTCCTGAGGGAGTCCGTATGGTGCGTGCGAAATTCAACAGACACTTCAATCGTCTTCTCTGCGGCGAAATTCTGACCCGCTGGGAGCAATTAACGAGCGCGGAAATCGACGGGTGCGGCGCCGATCGAGCGAAACTGATCGATGTCCTGCAAGCTCGTTATGGCTACGCAAAGCGGCGAGCTGAGAAAGAGGTCGCACTCTTTATTAGCGAATTTCAAGAGCGCCTGCGACTGGCAGCCTAGTCAAGCCGCCCGCCTGCTCCTAGATTCAAAAATACATCTTCAGCCCAAACTCGATCTGCCGTGATGAACTGGCGGCGCGGCGCGCGGGTTTGGCTGACGACACCGAAGTTTGCCGGAAAGCTCAGCGTCGGCGTACCAAAGTTGGAGTGGTTAAAAACGTTGTAGACCTGCGTTCGACTGGATGTTGTAGCGCTCGCTAATCCTGTTGTTCTTGAAGACTCCGATGTCGACATTGTTCAGTCCTGGCCCAATCAGGAAATTGCGCCCTACATTGCCGAATTCTCCAGGTGCCGGAAGCCCGAAGGCAGCCGGATTAAACCAGCATTCCGGCGTGCGCGTTTTTGCTCCGGACCCGACGAAGTTGAAAGGCAACGCGGCGTTCTCTGATGTACAAGCGCCACGATGCTACGGATGATTGGGTCCGTGATAGACGCGCGCTCCGCACCGGTAGGAACGCGAAAGGTTTCAGACTCACTCTGACGGCGCCCTTCATAGGTCGCGAAAAAGAATGCACGGTTTCGAAGAATGGGGCCTCCAACGGACCCGCCGAAAATATTTCGCTTGAATGGCGGGATCTCTCTGCCAGTCTGAGCCTTCGCTATGTCGCGGGAAGGGTCAAAGAAGTTGCGGGCATCAAACACGTCAATTCGCAAGAACTCGTACACTCCGCTGTATCTCGTTCGTGCCTGAACGCATTACCGTATTGACAACGGCTCCGCTGTTCCGGCCTAACTCTGCACTGAACGAAACCGCCTGAATCTTGAACTCCTGTATGAACTCGATGTTCGGCTGGAATGTAATCTGATTTTGGACCATATCACTCAGGTTGATACCTTCCACAAGAATGGACGTAACTATTCAGCTACGAGATCTGACCAATGTTCAATTCTCAATTCCCAATGTTCATCCGATGGGACGCAGACTTCGGATTTTGTGCCGGCTTCTGTCTCCTCGGATGAGAATTGAGCATTGCGAATTGAGCATTGGTCAGATTTATCAAAACGTGCTGAATAG
>QHXA01000026.1:28020-28243 GCA_003222755.1 Acidobacteriota bacterium | reverse complement strand
CCGGCATTGTCGTTGTGGGCCTGGGCGTCGCCGTTGCGCTACTTCACACACCGGCCGCAAAACGTCTCGCTTTCGAACAGATCCGGAAACTCCTCACGAAGCAGGGGGTCACGCTCAATGCAGCGCGGTTCGATTACAACCTGCTTGCTCTGCGGATTTCCTCCGGGCGGCTATCCATCAGCAGCACATTGGCGCCGGACCTTCCAAGTGTCTTTACCGCTGA
>QHXA01000026.1:14727-27740 GCA_003222755.1 Acidobacteriota bacterium | reverse complement strand
AGGCTATCGATGCGCAATTCACCCTGAAAGACCGCAATCAGACACTAGATATTCACCATGCTCAGCTGGCGAGTGATGTGGCGGATGTGACAATCGGAGGAACTGTTGCCAACCTCAATGATCCACGTCTTGATGTAACAGTCGTCAGCACGATTCGCCTCGAACCGGCGAGGCAGCACCTGTCAATCGACCAAAATCTTGAAGGTGATCTCAACGTCGAGGCGTCGATCAAGGGTTCTCCGGCTGCTTTAAAAATCACCGGACGGGTCAAGGCTGAAAATTTGACAGCCGAAATGATCGGCCGAATTGCTCTCGATGCGGCGGTCGCGTATGACCAAGCAGCCCAACGAGCGCAGCTGAATTCGTTCGAGATTCGGTCGCCTAATCTCACGATTAGCGGCGCCGCTGATCTCGCACTCGCGGCGAATGCCGGCGATAGCCGGGTTGATGCAAGGCTCGAAGGCGCGGACCTGGAACAGATTTCAAAGATATTGAAGCTACCTGTTACCGTTGCCAGTAGGGCCAGCGGCAGCGCTCGTCTGCGCTGGCCTGGACTCGATTTTTCCCACCTCGACGGCAATGGCCGCCTCCAATTAGCAGCCCAGCACCGGGCTACGCAGATCGGCCGCATTCCGTTAGCGGGGGTCATCGGCGTCACTGCGAGGACTGGCAATACTGTCGCTTCAATTGATTCACTCGAAGCTGGAGCACTCCGTCTTCGCGGCCAAGTGGCGTTGCAATCTTCAAAACAGCTCAGTGGAAATGTTCGACTTGATGCCGCCGATATGGGGCGCGTGCTAAAACAGGTCACGGACTGGTTTAGAACCGAGCTTCCAGCGAATTTGCACATCGCGGGACCGGCCGGAGTCGAGGCAAATCTCGGAGGAACGTTGGGGCGGCCGAACCTGACCGCAAGCATTCACGCGAATGGCCTACAGGTAAACGAATTCAAGGACATCAATTTGGACGCTGCTGCCGTTTACACATCGGATCAGCTCGACCTGCAGAGACTTTCGCTGCAGTGGGCGGAAGAGTCTCTTCTGGCAAGCGGCCGGCTTGCCTTAACGACTCGGAATCCGACATTGGAAGCTCGTGCAGAGGCACCAAATGTCTCAGTGCGCCGCATTCTAGCCGCTTTGGGTGAGGCGGACATTCCCGCAGATGGTAACGTCACTGTGGATGCGCGAGTTTCCGGAAGCATCCAGGACCTATCCGCGAATTTTCGAATCTCCGCGGCTGATCTTGAAGCATACAGTGAGCCATTCGGGACGTTGACCGCTGAGGCCCATCTCGCAAATCAGATTTTGCAACTCGACAATCTCTCTCTTGATAAACCCGAAGGCGGACAGCTTCACGCTTCCGGCCGCTACGAGATGGCGTCCCGAGCTTATGCGATCAGAGCCGGTAGCACCGAATTGAAACTGAAGCGACTGCTCCTGCCTGACGGAACCACCATCACGGCCAACTTGAGTTTGGATGCCGACAGTAACGGTGATCTCGCAAATCCCAGTGGGTTTATCAAGCTCAGCGCGCGCGATCTGCAGGTGGATTCAGAAAATCTCGGTGCAATCGATCTGAATGCCAATCTCGCGGATCGGCATGCGCAAATTACCGTCATCGCTCCGGCTTATGGCCTTACGGCAAATGCCTCTATCGGCACGCAGCATCCCTATCCGGCCGAGATAGAAATCCAGACTCGAGACACAGACATATCGCGCTTGCCTTCACAGCGACTCAAGGAGCTCTCCGGACGCGTGAGCGCAACTGCAAAGGCGGCTGGAAACCTCAGTGACATCGATAATGCCCAAGTCGAAGCTCATGTGCTGCTTCTGAAGCTGAACTGGCGCAATCGTTCGATTATCAACGACGGCTCTATCGATCTGCGATATGCAAACCGCGAAGTGGAGATTGCTCAAGCCGGAATGAGAGTAGATGACTCTACACTGCGCATATCGGGCAATCTCCCTCTGGATGCTGGTCGCACCGGCGAACTGAAAATCAAGGGAACGGCAAACCTTGCTTCAGTCGCGGATCTGATTTCTTCCGAAAACCCTGTCCAGGCCCGAGGTCAGCTGAATCTTGATGGAATTTTTCGTGGCAATCTGAAACGAATGGATCCGCAGGCAACAATCACGATCGCCGGTGGCTCCATTGATGCGTCGACGTTAACCGCTCCTGTATCGGGAATCGATTTGAAGGCAACTGCAAAAGATGGACGACTCTTCCTGGAGCAGCTTGAAGGTGAGTGGGCAGCGGCGAAATTCAGCGCACAAGGTGAATTGCCCTTCGCTCTGTTGCCGGAGCTGCCAATCGAAATCCCGCGGCCGCCAGCGCTGGCACGGCTTTCTGCGGAGCTTCAGCAACTGAAGCTCTCTGCTCTCTCACGGCCTCCTCCGAATACGGAGGGACTCATTTCCCTGAAAATCGAAGCTGAAGCCGAGAGGCCGGACATCAATTTACTTCAGGCAAAGGTGACATTTCCGGACCTTCGGCTGAATGTTGGCGCCTACTCGTTAGAACAAGTTGGCACATCCGTGATTGATGTTCGAAATGGCGTCGCTTCGGTTCAGCAGTTTGAGTTGAGAGGACCACAAACGAATCTGCATCTCGCCGGCAGCGCAGACTTACGAGATTCACAGCCGGTCGATTTGAAACTCGAAGGCAACACGGACGCGGCCGTGATTGCATTGTTTGATAATTCTCTGAGAGCCACTGGTGACACCAAGCTGAATGTTGCCGTGAGTGGGACTGTCCGCCAGCCCAGCCTGATCGGTTTTGTCGAAATGCAGAACGGTCAAGCACGAATCGAGGATCCGCGGGTCGCTATAGAGAATCTTCAGTTGCGGCTCGATTTCAATCGCGACCGGATCGACGTGGCACGACTGGAAGGTTCTTTAAATGGTGGCTCGATCAAAGGCGAAGGCCGGTTGAACCTATCCGGAACTCGTTCCATCGCATCTGAATTGACGGTTGTTGGAGACGGAATCTATCTCGAGTTCCCGACAGGCCTGCGAACCGTCTCGAACGCTAAATTAAATCTCAAGGGCGATTTTCCGAAACTCACGTTATTGGGCAATATCGACGTCATCGAAGGTACTTATTCTGACCCTTTAACGATCGAGCGCGGACTCTTGCGCTACCTCGAAAGCGAACACAGCACTGTTACGGTTACGGATCAACCAAGCGCATTCAACAGTACCCAATTGGATGTAGGAGTTCGTACGCTTGCACCCCTCGTGATCAACAACAATATTGCCCATGCCAATATCAATGCGGAGCTTCGGCTTCTAGGCACCATCGAACAACCAGGTCTAACAGGCAGAATCGACATTGAAGAGGGAGCGGAGCTTACGCTGCGCGAGCGCAAATACTCGGTTGATCGAGGTGTAATCACGTTCCCCAATGAACGCGCTATCGAGCCAATTCTCGATATCGCAGCCACGACGAAAGCGTCAGGTTACGACATCACGATGCAGATTTCCGGTGACGCCGCACGAAAAATCGAAACCGTTCTGACATCTGAGCCACCACTGGACGAAGCAGATATCGTTTCGGTTCTTGCTACTGGTCGGACGCTCGAGAAAGCCGGGAATGCCGGTGCTGCAATCGCGAAAGAGCAGGTACTCTCCTACGTCGCGGGAGAGTTGGGAACATCAATCACGGAAGAAGCCGGCCGAGCGCTTGGATTAAGTCAGGTTCGGATCGAACCGAGTCTGATTGCCAATGAGGCAGAGCCAACAGCCAGGCTGACGATAGGCAAAGACGTCACTCCCAAGCTGGACTTTGTCTACTCGATGAATCTGCGCAATAGCAAAGACCAAATTTGGATCGCCGACTACGATGTCACCCGCCGATTCTCAGCCCGAGGTCTGCGTCAGAACGACAACAGCTATCGATTCCAGTTTCAGCACGACCTGTTCTTTGGCCTTACCGGTGTACCGGCAAAACCGGGCACTTCCAAGATCGAAAGGAAAATAGGCTCCATTCGATTCTCAGGCAACACGCACCTCACCGGAAACCAACTTTCAAGCGCGGCCGGTTTAAAGGCGGGCAACAAGTACGATTTTTTCTCTGTCCAGCGTGCAAGCAATCGATTGGAGAAGGCTTTCGAGAAGGAAGGCCGCATCGAGGCCCGGATTTCAGCCGAAAGACAAGTGCGCGATGCAACGGTTGACCTCACATTCCGGGTCAAAGAAGGTCCTAAGACCGAATTGCTGTTCCAAGGCTGGAACATGCCGAATGACATCAAAGACCAGGTCCGTAACATTTGGAGTGACGGCGTTATTGATGTGCAGCGAGTATCTGAAGTCGTAGATTTGATCGAAAGCGAGCTTATCCGAGATCGATATTTCGGGTCTCATATCGAAAGCTCCACGGAAATGCCGGACTCCGACACGAAGAAAGTCATTTTCAACATTCAGCCTGGAACTCAGTACCGCGAGGTTCGAGTCGGCTTTGAAGGCGTTCAGGCCATTCAAGAAGAAGAACTGCAGACACTTCTGAAAAACGGCGGATTCTTTGATCGTGATCCAAAAAAGCGAAAACAAGCAGCCGCATTGATCGAAAACCTCTATAAAGAACGTGGTTACATTGACGCGAATGTAGCCCCGCCACGGAACGAATTAAATGAAGAATCCAAAACCGTCCGGATTGTGTTTAGCGTAACAGAAGGTCCGCTCTATCGCTTCGGTCAGATCAGCTTCGACGGCAATGCGGAATTCACTGATGCCGATCTAATGAGCCGCTTTTCGATTCCATCCGAGGCCCCATTTCAGTTCAAAAGAGTTCAAGAAACCCAGCAGCGGCTTCAAGATCTCTATCGCAAAACCGGCTATAACGATGTCGTAGTTCAGTACACACAAGTAAAGGACGTCCCGAAACGGATCGTCGATGTCACTTTCCGAATTGAAGAGAACCGGCAACGGATACTCAAGGCCATTGAGGTTGACGGTAATCAGAAGACCAGCGCCAATCTGATCCGCACACAAATCGATTTGAAACCGGGCGACATCGTTAGCTATGACAAATTGAGTGAAGCACGCACCAACTTGTACAGCACGGGTGCTTACTCGTTCGTGGAAATCGTCGCAATGCCACTGCAGGATCGCACTGAAGTCAAATCGAACCAAACGCCGGTGAATCTCATTGCGCGAGTTCGAGAGCTTCAGCCATGGCAGTTACGCTACGGCGGCTTCTACGATACCGAGCGCGGACCGGGCGGCATTATCGACTTCTCGAACCGCAATATGCTGGGCAGCGCCCGTGTCATAGGCATCCAGACACGCTACGATTCGGACCTGCATGAAGTGCGGACATATTTCAGTCAGCCCACGCTACGCCACTTTCCCCTAAAATCCCTTTTTACCGCGTTTCAGCGTCGCGAGATCCATAGGGGTAACGATCCGCGGTCTGACCGTGATGATTTCATAACCGATCGAGTCGGCTTTTCTCCTAGTCTCGAATACCGCCTTCATAAGAATAACGTTCTCATGTTTGGATATCGGCTAGAAAACACGCACACATACGATAAGGTCCCAGATCCTATTATTCCTTTCGACGTTCGCTTGAGGGTGGCTCCGCTGACCAGCAGTTTTACACGCGATACTCGCGATGATCCTCTTGACGCCTCGCGCGGCCGATTCACCTCCCACGCATTCGAGTGGGGAGTATCCAGACTTGGTTCTCAACTGCGATACGTGAAGTATTTCGGTCAATACTTTGCTTATCTGCCGTTCGGTGAGCCGACGATCGTGCCCTGGGTTCGTACGACTCGAAATCGATGGGTACTGGCTCTGGGGGCGCGCTCGGGAATGGCTAAAGGAGTCGGTGGCCAAGAAGTGATTCCGAGCGAACGATTCCTTGCCGGAGGCGGCACTACGGTTCGCGGGTTCGACCAAGACAAGTTGGGCCCCCTGGATGCACTGGGCGCACCTTTTGGCGGGGACGCCATGTTCGTGCTCAACAGCGAACTTCGTTTTCCCCTGTACAAGTTCTTTGATGGAGTCGCCTTTATCGACGCCGGAAATGTCTATCGTCACCTGGCGGATTTCAGACCTTTTGACATGCGTGCCTCCTACGGTGTCGGTTTGCGGATCCGGACACCGTACATTGTTCTGCGTCTCGATTACGGATTCAAGTTCTCCCCCAGACCTGGGGAGCCACGCGGCAAGTTTTTCGGCAGTATCGGTCAGGCGTTCTAAAAGAAGTTATGACAAACAGGAATCCACTGGGACTGGTGAAGACGGATTCTCGTTGAGCTGTATGTTTCGTCTTTTGGCGACATACCCGCCGGCACCGCCACCGATCAGCTTTAAAACATGGGCGAAGATGTACAGTAACGGCTCCGGTTGGCCACCAGTGAGTCCCACATAGATCAGTATGCCGACCGCGCCTACAAGAATCCCGTGAAGAACAAAGCGCGACTTGACAGTTCGTGCAGCCCACATTCCAAAGAAAAAAGGCATAACGAGCGATCCGGCAACTGCCGCATACATGCCGGGTCGTTCACCCAGGAAAACCGTGGCGGGGATGAAGACGGCGATCACAGCAACTTCCGATAAGAATCCGAACACCACAATTCGTACCCAGCGAATTTCACTCATGATCTGCGGACCGCGGCCTTTCAAGTTGATCTGGTAAACGAATGGTACAACATAGTTCACTCAGCAGGATGCGGAAAAGATTATGCAACTTCAGACATAGTGGTCAAAACGGACAAACCAAGGATCTCTTCGTACAACCGGAAATAGTCATTCACCATCCGCTCGGCGGAAAACCGCTCGCGCGCCCGCTGCCAACAGACTTGAGAATCGATTGATATACAGCGGCCGATTGCCCGCGCCATCTCAGCTTCACTCTCAACCAAAAACCCCGTGCGTCCATCCTCGACGATGCTCGGAAGCGCACCGGATGGAAAGGCCACGACCGGTGTCCCACAAGCGAGCGATTCCATCGCAACGAGTGAACTGGTTTCCGCAACCACGCTCGGGATCAGAATGCATCTCGCCTGCGACAGCAGTTTTCGTTTCCACCGTTTATTGAGCGGCCCGACGAATCGGCAGTCGCGACCAAGCATTGGCTGGATATATTCTGCGAAATATGTCCGGTGTGCGTCATAGCCAAAGACGGAGCCGGCGAGAACAAAGGGAACACCGGCGCGACGAGCGGCTGCCATTGCGACGTGAAAATTCTTCTCCGGGCAGATGCGGCCGAACGAGATAACAAAATTTTTCCGAGCGGCTTTGGGCGGCGAATCCGAAATTTCCACCGCGTTCTCAACAACGGGTATGCCGGAACCGCACGCACAGCTTGCCTTCTGCTCTTGAGAAACAAAATTTAAAAAAGTGTTTGGCCGATTACGCGGCAGCGCGAAAATCCGCTCCGGATACCAATTCGGCGGCAGGTGGATTGTTGCTAAAACAGGACACGTGGTGTCTGGCAGGTATTCGTAAAAGTCGATCCCGTGAAAGTGAATGAGATCAGTGCGGTCATCATTCAGAATCTTTTGGATTGCTTGCCTACACTGCTGCCACGCAGCTCGACGGGCATCATCATCGATGATAGCGGGAATGCGCGATATCCTAACGAGTCTGCCCGTGACAACGGATCCTTCACATGCGACGACAGAAGACTTCTGACCGCGCTTCACCAAGGCCGCATCGAGCATCGATAACACCTGCTCCGCGCCGCCAACCGCATTGGGTCCGACTGGGGCCAGAGGATATGCGACGCTTAGGATCCTGAACATATGTGACCCGAATGGAGAGGAAATTGAAATTGGACGAATCCTGCACCTCAAATCCGAAATCCGAAATAGAAAATTGGACTGCCTGAAGTGCAGTGCACAAGGTCCAATCCGAGATTTCGAATCTCGATTTTGAGATGCAGGATTCGTCCAATTTCAATTTCCTCTCGTCCTCTCACGATTAAAGTCCCATCTCATCCAGTGCTGTGCGGGCGTACTGCCGCCACTGGTCGCGATTCATGCCCCATGAGAAATTCTCGTAAAACAGAGTTCCTTCGTGTGGTGGACTGCAGAAATCATAGTCTGGCGCAATACGAAACTTTTCCGTATCGACGGGAAAGCCCGCGAGTACCGCCTGCTGCGTTCGAAAGCAGGCGAACAATTGCCGCTTAAAAATTTGCTGTTCTGGAGTGAGGCGGAAGACAAGGACCTCATGTGACGGATCGGGTAGAAACTCTCCCGCTATCCAATGCCCGTCACGCGAATGGTACGAAGCAAACTCAACCAGCAGCCCTGGGCAAAACCCGTCGCGGAGCAGCAGCCGGCGGGCTGCGTGACACGCGAAAATCGTTGCATCATGATCGGGATGCCCGCCTTCGTAGGAATGCGTAATCACAAACCGCGGCCGGAACGCACGGAATATTTCATACAACGCGCTGGTGATCTCGCGGAGATGTGCTGCGGCTTCTTGGTCTACAAATCCTAGACACCGGCAATGCTCTGCAGGAATTTGCGCGACTGAAAGTGCTTCCAGCAATTCAATTCGTCTGGCTTGCGCATAGCTTTCTCTGGTCGTGAACCCATGAGACAAGGCATCGTGCATATCCCGCGGCGCTCCATCCGTAACATGAATGAACAAGGTATCTGGAAGGTGTGGCAGCTGCGCGCCCAATCCGATGATTTCGTCATCCGGGTGTGCGGCGACAACTACATTCATGCGTATCGGCGGACGACTCCAGCACAAAAGTCGGCAAACTCTTCGGTCCGCTGCGGTGGACTGGTGTAATGAGGACGTATGCCGCAGTCTTCGGGTGTAAAACACAACGTCAAGGTGACTTCGAATGGCTCGAGCACTTTCATTTGCCGATCGAACCACGCTTCGGCATTGGGTCTGCAGCTGTCGGCCCAACTGATGCCGGTCCGGATTTTTTTCACGTTGAGTTTCCGCATCCAACGAACTACATCGTCCAGGCGGTGATCTTCAAAATGAATCCACTGGCATAACCCTGCGTCGGGCGTGTATTTCGCGAAGTGGCGCAGCGCTCGTTTTGCAGTTCCGTCTTCGCGCAGGAGGCCCATGTAGAAATGCCGGTAGTAGGACGATCCTTCGGCCTCACGATGACGTGTTGTCGCGGGCCACGCCTTCGGCAGATCGTAGAGGCTGTACCAGTGAAGACGTTGCGTCCTGCCGAGAAGCAATTCCATCGAGCGCTGGAGTCCCCACTCCTGAACTTCTTCGGCGCCAAAGGAGGAAACGCCGACTTCGGACACCCACACCGGAATCTCGCTCACAGCTTGAATTTCTCTGAGCTTGTCGGGCCACTCATGGATCTGCCAGTGATTCCAATCCAGAGGGAATCCGTGCACCGCGACGATGTTCACAGCTTCGAGAACGCCTTGTGCACGCATGTTAATGATAAAGTTCGGATCGATGGGGGATATTCCGCCCAGTACTTTCGGAAGCTTTGGCCGCTCCGCGGTAATGGCTTTGGAGGCGAGTTTCGTCATCTCCGCATAGATTCCCCAGTCCTTATCGATCTCGAAGTCCCAATGAGAAAGGTTATTGGGCTCGTTCCATAACATTACGGCTTCGATCATCCGAACTCATCTCCACGGCGTCCAGCAGCTTCATCGCCTCGTGATATCCGTGCAACGTTCCGACGTCAACGTACGACTGTCCAGCTCTTACACCCAGCGCCCGCCCGCCTCGCGCGATATACGCATTGACCAACGATCCGACGTATTCATCCGAGCGGTCACGCTGGCACCACAAATCGTATAGCTCCTTGAACACCGGCGTGGGCATGCGAAACGCACCCCATATCCAGTTCGATGCAGCCTTCTTTTTCTTGACCTGAATCTCCTGAACTTTTCCATCGCTGGTCATCACGACGGCGTCGAACAGTTCAGGCCGATCCACGGGGAACAATAGAAACGAAAGCGTGTCGGTTGGAAGCGCGCTCAGGGCATTCTCCGGGAACCAAATTGTGTCGGGCAGGCCGACATTCACGACCTCCCCGACGGAAAGCAGAGGCAACGCCCGAAAGAGGGCATCGCAAAGCCCGATTGGCCGCGGCTGCACGGTATAACAAACATGCGCGCCCGAAATACTGCCGCCGAAGTATTCCATGATGTCGGATTTTCCCGGCGAGATGACGAAGCAAATCTTGTCCGCGCCCGCACGGATCATCCGTTCGATCAGATATTCGCTGACCGCGCGCGGTCGTTGAACAGTGCCGTCGTATCGACTGCCCACGGGAAGCAATTCTTTAGAAAACGCGAGCGGTTGGATGCGGCTCCCCGCACCGGCAGCCGGCACAATTCCCCACATGGCTACGCCTCCATACCGGTTTCTACCCGAGATAACAAATTCTCCAACTCGATCGCCCTCTGCTTGGCCGTATGCGAACTCAGGACCCGCTCGCGCGCGGCGCGCGAAAATCGAGCGAGTTCGGTATCGGACAATTCAATGGCACTGATCGCATCTTCGGTGCTGCGAGCGAGGATGATCTCCTCACCCGGCGTAAAAAATTCATCAAGTCCTTCCCAAATGTCGCTGAGAATGGGCGCGCCACACGCGGCGGCTTCGAACAGCCGGCCTGACGGGCAGTAGCCCATCTGGACCATCGGGGCGCGAGTCACGTTGAGAGTCAGCCTCGAAGAGCAGTAAAACGATGGATGTTGCCCAGGCGCAACGTGGCGGAGATAAAACGTGTTCGGAAGCCAGGGAAAATCCGGCGGGTACAGCGAACCCCCGATCACAAATCGTTTGTTCGTCAACCGGCGCGCCGGTTCGAGAAAGAGCAAATCGAGGAAATATTGGCGGTCATGTGCGTACGTACCGAGATAGGAAAGGTCGCACGCGTAGCGGGGATCAGGCGCAACGGGACAGTGAATATCGGGATCGACACTGCCATACAGCGGCGCGACATACCGCGCATTCAACCGGCTCTGCAATTCCGATAACGCAAGTCCGCCTGTAAAGCTCAAGACCAGATCAAACTCTCCGAGACCTCCGCCTTTGATATACGAAACCGTATGGCCGGCACGGAGTTCTTCCAGCGTGACTGGCGTATCCATGTCGTAGAACACCCGCGTGCTATGCCCGGAATTCAGCACTAGCTCGCTGGCGGCGACCCCGTCAGGGCAGTAGGAGGTCACCATGGCAACATCAGTGTCGTCGAGGTGCCGCCGCGCGCGGGCAAGGGCATCGCGGAAGTCGGAATACAACAACAGTTCGCCGCCCTCGATCTCAGTGAAATCGCGATGAGCGGCGTAGTAGGGCACATCTTTTTCAAAGAAAACAATGTAGTGTCCACGGCGGGTCAGTTCGCGGACCAGACCGCGCCATAACGTCGCGTGGCCATTGCCCCACGACGAACTGATCGTCAGACCAAAGATGATCAGTTTCATTGCGCAGGGGTCGCTGCAATTTACATTCCTGAAACGTTCTGTAGCGGGGACATTTCGCACCGCAGAGCGGTGCTGGGGCGGTCATAGATCGCTCCTACAGAAGAACGGTACGTGGCAGGCTGATGCCACTTTCAATCCGGTATTTTTTTCTCTAGCTCATCGGCAATACGATCGACCGCGGTGTTCTGACAGAGTTCCTGTACTTCTTGATCTTGGCGGCCTTCTCGAATATCGAGTCGATCGCAAATTTTCTGAAGCAGTTGAAGGATCTTCGTTACTTCTTTTTCTGCGAGCAGATCGACTTCTAGATTTAAGCGGTCTCGCCGGTCGGCACGTCGAGACATCCAGTTTTGACGCATGAGTACGAAGGTCGAGAGGAGAACGGCCTCCAGCGACACAACCATTGTGAGGAAATTGAAAGGATATGGGTCGAAGGGCTGAATTCCCGAAATCGCTCCACAATTGACCAGAGCCCACACAATAAAGCCAACAACATGGCCCGCGAAAAACGGCATGCTTCCGGAGAACACCGCGATTGCATCGCCGATGCGTTCGCCGGGCGAACGTTTGTCGAAAGCCTGCTGCTCCAGCTTGACGACCGCTTCGATGTTGTTCTGAGCCGAACGGCTCAGATCGCCACACTGCGAGTTCCCCACTTGTGAGTTACGCGGCCTTTCTTCCGCGGGTCTGCGTGCGCTGTTTCCCCTGGCTGGGCTTCGTTTTAGTGACGCTGTCACGATTGACGAATTTGCCGAAGCGGCTGATTCGGCCACTCGCCGTTTTGTCCTGGTAGATGAACGCGAGATTCGAGTCGTCGAATTTTTCAAAAAATTCGTCCCAGGAGATTTCCTTTTCTCAGAATGCCAGCGCCGCCGCCTTTAGCCGTCCGTTTCACCGTGGCCGGATGCTCGTTCCGCTCTTCAGCCCATCGGCGGATTTCCTCATGATCAGTGGTCGTCTTGGAAGCTTTCGTCGGCATAAGCACACCTCACAAAACCCGGTGCAAATGATATTCCCCCACCCGCTCTTAGCGCCGGGCCCACCGTTACCTGATGGCTGCGCCCTGCCGGGCTTGCGTTCGCAGCCGCTCACGCCGGATCGCTTCGGTACACCGCTTCGCGGCCTCCTTACTCGCGCCGCCGGTCCCCCCACGCTTACGGAAGCCATTGTGCAGTTCAGAAAATATGCCGATCGAAATCGTCCGAAATGAACTCCCGCAGCACCTGCAAGCCACCGTCGCCGAGGGAATTTTTTCGGCCATCGGCGATCGCGAGGGACTTTGGGAGATCGACATCACATCGGAATTGAAGGCAAACGCCTGGGACGTTGAGGTTATGGGACCAAACAATTTTCATTGGGCGCGACGATTCTCCGGCGAAGATCGCGACCCAGACGTTATTTTTGAGGCCATCCGGAGCGCAGTCCTCGATCAAGCCGCCTGATTATGGCCCTGCGAGGACGTGAGGGAGGTATGGCTACCAATTCAAAATGGGACGTAGTCGTAGTCGGCGGCATTAATACCGATTACTTAATCCGTGGAGAGACGTTACCCGGCTCGGGGCAAACGGTCGAGGGTGAGGTCTTCTTGCAAGGTCCCGGCGGCAAGGGCGCGAATCAGGCGGTAGCAGCCGCGCGA
>QHXA01000026.1:14050-14597 GCA_003222755.1 Acidobacteriota bacterium | reverse complement strand
ATCAAACCGGTGAGAAGCAGATCCTGACGGCGCCGGGCGCAAATCTCAATGTCACCGTTTATGACGTATTGAAAGCAGAGCCCGCAATCCGTGCCGCTCGCGTTCTACTCACACAATTGGAAGTGCCGCTTCTTGCGGTCACCGAGGCGCTGAGGATCGCGCGCGCAAACGCTGTCAGAACGGTGCTTGATCCAGCGCCACCCCGGCGGCTTGAACAAACTATTCTCAAAGATGTCGAACTCATCAAACCAAACTCCAATGAAGCCGAAGTGCTGACCGGCATCAAAGTAAAAGAGCGAGCGTCCGCCCGATCCGCCGCAGAGAGCCTGATTGGAATGGGCGTTCAAGCTGTAGCCATTCAGGCTGGACCTGAAGGAAATCTGCTGGTATGGCACGGTGGCGAACACTGGCTCCCGAAAGTACCCGTCGAAACTGTCGATGCCACTGGCGCAGGTGATGCATTCACGGGCGCGATGGCCTTTGAGTTAGCTCGAAACACACCTTTGGTAGAGGCTGCGAAAGTCGCAAATGCTGCTGCCGCATTCGC
>QHXA01000026.1:11195-13850 GCA_003222755.1 Acidobacteriota bacterium | reverse complement strand
CCGGGACTGAAGCGGTCCAATTCCGGTGAGAACCCGCCGATGTAATAGTAGGCCGCACAACGGTCCCGAAGAATGTACAAAGACGCAATGGCATCGTCACCAAGACGAAGCTCAAGCAAGAGTAATCGTCCTGCTTCAACCAGACCGGTGATAGCCTTCCGATGAAAATCCAACACCTCTGGCGTAGAGAGCACGCCGGGCATCTGTTTCAAAGACCATCGCTCGCAATGGAGTCGCACCAATCGATCCAAGAACGGCTGCGCCGTTTCAGCATGCGCTGAGACGACCCGCACCTCGTTAAATGTGTTGAGCTTGTTCCAAGCATAATCCAGGCTTTTTCGAAAATGCGGTGACAGACTCTGCTCGTATTCGGCAAATGTAGACGGTAATGAAAGTATTGGACTTGTATTGCACTGCACCCAGCTGCCCTCCAGGGATCGCAACGGCGAATTCCACCGGATGCAGTCCAACTCGCAACCATGCTCTGGCAAGTACCGCTGAAGAAATTCGCGGATCTCTGGAACACTCTGCGGCGCAATGACAGCGTCCTGGTAGTCCGTGAGTCCGGTTCCAATGAATGAAAGCATGCCGTGCTCGCGCACGAACGGAATGACCGCGGCCAGAATGTTGTTTGAATATGCGGTCAAAAGCCGCAACTCGCCACGTCCGAAGCATTGCCAAAATGGAAGCAGCCACTCCGGAGTTTGAAAAGGAGTCACATCCGGACACCGCTGATGTAGTCCACTCCACTCTGGTGCCAAGTCGGCGAGGCTCTCGACGGATGTGATTTCCTCGATGAACATGACTGCGGATCAGTTTACCTAAAGAACCGCCCTGATCACGATTCCGACTTTCCACCCAACTCACGTTGTGGTTCACCAGTCTCTACCGAGTCCGTCTCTACCGAGTCTTGCGTACCCACGGGCAACTTTCCTTCTTCTAATAGGAAGCGCCGAGCCCTTTCTATGTCGCCGCAATCCTGGATGGCGCGTCGCAATAACACGGCTTCGTCGCGGCAATCGTCACAATCCTGAAGGTGTTCGATCTCCTGAACGGACAGATCGGTCTTACCCGCGAGATAGTCGAATAGCCCTATCTCTGAGATATGCGGCATAAAGTCCTCCTTCGGCCTATTGTTGCATCTCGTGCACGTCGTCGTCCCGGCCGTCCGTGGCAGTGGAATTGCATTTTACTGTTGGCGGGAGGAGGATCGTGAACAAACAAATTACTGCTGCCAGTGCCGGAATCGCCGGCGCTGGTCTGATGTATCTTCTTGATCCGACGTTTGGCAGACGGCGTCGTGCGATTCTGCTGGATAAAGCTGTCCATTTTTCGAAACTCGCTGCACGCGGCTTGAACATTGTCGCTCGCGATACGAGTTATAGAATCCAGGGGATCCTAGCCGAAGGCACGCACGCGTTGAGCACAGAAGAAATTGCCGACGATGTTCTTGTCGAGCGTGTGCGCTCCGCGATGGGTCGAGCTGTATCTCATCCATCGTCGATCGAAGTTGTTGCAAAAAGTGGCCGGGTGACACTGTCCGGCCCGGTACTCGCTGAAGAGCACAAGCGATTGTTGGATTGTGTTCGGAAAGTTCGTGCAGTCCGGTCAGTCGACGACCAGCTCGAGGCGCATCAGGACCGGGCCGGCGAGCCTGGACTGCAGGGTGGAACCGGAAGAATCGCACGCGCTGAGTTGATGCAGAGCAATTGGGCCCCGGCGACCCGCACGTTCGCGGTAGTGGCCGGAGTGGGCGCGGTTCTATTTGGAGCAAGCCGCCGCGATGCAGCAGGCGCGCTCGTTGCAGGGGCCGGAGCAACGTTGATGGCCCGTGGCATCACAAATCTGGAAATGAAACGGCTGCTGGGAATCCGATCCGGCAGACGAGCCGTCGATTTGCAAAAAACAATCAGGATCGCGGCACCAGTCGAACGCGTGTATTCCATGTGGACCAATTACGAGAACTTTCCATTCTTCATGTCACGTGTTCGCGAAGTTCGGGATCTCGGCAATGGGCGATCGCATTGGGTTGTGAACGGGCCGGCCAATGCTACCGTTGAGTGGGATGCCATCGTCACTCAGAACATACCTAACAAGCTCATTGCGTGGAAAACCGAACCTGTGCAACACGCCGGAATCGTGCATTTCGATTCTGAAGGCAATGAAACCCGAGTTCAGATCCGGTTCTCTTACAATCCGCCGGCCGGCGCGCTTGGACACTCCATCGCGTGGCTACTCGGCGCCGATCCAAAGAAGAACTTCGACGAGGACCTCGTGCGAATGAAATCGTTCGTCGAAACCGGTATCCGGCCTCACGATGCAGCCGGGCGTTACGTCGGTTAAGGGTCAGAGGAGATTTTGAAATTGGACGATTCCTCAAATCATCTCAAATCCGAAATTCGAAATCGCAAATTGGACTGTCTGAGGGCGAGGGTCCAATCTTAAATTTCGGATTTCGGATTTGAGATGCAGGAATCATCCGATTTCAAAATGTTGGTTTCAAAATTTTCTGCGTGCGAGCGACTTCAGGCGGCCGTAGAGGCTGGGGACTTCTGCGGCGTAGGAGCGGTAAGCGTCCAATACCTGCGGAATGCGGCCACACTTTACGGCGGCGGATTCCAGGGCATTCAGGTATTTGTAATACGAGGCGTTGTT
>QHXA01000026.1:518-11171 GCA_003222755.1 Acidobacteriota bacterium | reverse complement strand
GTAAGCCTGGGCTCGATAGCAGATCCACGCCACTTGAGAACCGGTCTTCGCATCCAACTCTCCCATCTTTGCCAGGATTTTTTCGCGAGCTTCCATCGTGTTTCCAGTCTCGAACAGTTTCTGCACGTATGCTGGGAAGACGGTTAAAGGAATCGCTTCTCCAAATTCCGAAAGCGTCCCGAGTTCCTCAATCAGCGAATCGGGTTCGGAACTGTTCGCTTTAACGCGAGTCAGTTGCTCCGTGGCAAAAGAATGGCCGGGATGGATGCCGAGAAAATCTTCGTACGCCTTGAATGCGCCAGGCAGATCGTTCCTGCGTTCATAGAGCCACGCCAGGTCCAACAGAACGCTATCGTTCCGCTCCCGCACAGATAACAGCAACGACTCTGCTTCTTCGAATTGTCCAGCCTGGGTCAGCGTCTTCCCCAGCCACCACTGGGTGCGCCAGTTCGGAAACAAGCGATGACTCTCTCGAAAGCAGGATTGAGCTTCTTTGTAATCTTTCAAACGGTAGGCGACTTTGCCCGCGAGGAAAAAGATGCGGGCGGATTCAGGGAACAATCGGCATAACTGACGCGCGAGTGCGCTGGCCTCAGCCAGCCGATTCGAGTTCAAGCAGAGTTCCAGCTCAAATCCGCGAGTCTCCTGGCCGAGCGGATCCTCCTGCTTCAGCCGAATCAGGATGTCCTCCGCGTCTTGCAGACGGCCGTCCGCCAAAGCACGCCACATGTTTTCTCGGAGCGCGGACACAATTGATCGGGACATGCTTCTAGTGTAGTTGGTGCGGCGTTGCGATTCAGGCCGGAAATCGCCGGAGCCGGCGAAGACGTCTTGCGAACCCTGCAAAAGGGATTCGTTTGACTCGTCCCAACTTGTTATTGATGATCGCGGGGCATCATTAAGGGTCAACCAAAAACTGTCTTTCGTTCGTCCAGAGCGAGAGATTCAATGATTCGCATCGTGTAACTGCATTTTCTCGCACAGGAGGTGCTAATGAAGAATCCCACAAAATCCATCACCTTTTCGGTTGTTCTTTTTGTTTGCACGACCACAGCCTTTGCTCAGAGCCGTGCGGATGGGCCGTTACAGCGCGCGGTAAGCGGAAGGCTGAGGGCAGCCGAGATCACCACGATCAGTGGAGCGACAGTCGTAACCAGAAAAGCCCCGTTCTTCTCGAGCGGGGCGCTAGCGGCAGCTCGAGCAGCGATCGAGGCTGCCGACGAGCGAGCGCAGGCTGCTGATGCCGGACCGGCAAGCGATCTGCCGTTTCCGGATCTCGGCCAGTCGCCAGGCACGCTCGGCTGCAACCAACGCGGTAGCCGTGGCAACCAGCGCGTGAACCAGGATTGCACGTTCCGGCGCCAGGCCGAAACTGACATTGCCTTCAATCCGGCCAAACCGACAAATCTGCTCGCCGGCATGAACGACAGCCGAGTCGGCTTTAATCAGTGCGGCATTGCTTTCTCGACGGATAACGGCGCGCACTGGGGCGATATGCTGCCGCCATTCCGGCAGAAGGTAAATAATCCCGAAGCAGAACGGCCGACCGCGTCGGACCCAAACAGTCATACGATCAAGGGTGACGCCGGCACGTTTCACACCTACGACGCCGGCAGCGATCCGGCCCTCGCCTTTGACTCCCAAGGCAGGGGTTTCTTCAGTTGTGTAGCTTTCGATGTTTTTTCCAACGCGAGTCTGGTGTATGTTACGCAGTCGCCACTGGGCGCCGCGGGATCGTTCTTTTTCAACATCTCGACTTTTGGCCGGCGATTTGTTGTCGCCGAGGACAACAGTGCGGAGGTGTTTCACGATAAGGAATTCATCGTGGGCGATGCCTTTGCGTCCAGCCCGAATCGCGACAATGTATATGTGACTTGGACGGTTTTCCGATTTAGCCGCACTTGCGGACCACAGCCCAATCCCGGCGCTGAGGAGCGCTACTGTTCGTCACCGATCTTCGCCTCCATGTCGAGCGACCACGGACTCACCTGGTCGACGCCTGAAGAGATCAGTGGTGTTTCTCCGACGATCTGCTTCTTTGGCAACATCTTCGACCCAACCCGCAATCCCAATGCCTGCGACTTCAATCAGGGCGCCGATCCCACCGTGCTGCCTAACGGCAACGTGGTGGTTGTATTTAACAACGGCAACACCGCGGCCGGGAATCCGAACGGGCAGCAGTTGGCCGTGGTTTGTCATCCGACCGGGAGTTCGCCGGCCGGGACAGGACATATGAATTGCGCTGCGCCGGTGAAGGTGGGTGATGATGTCACTACCAGCGAACCGCAGTGCGACTTCGGCCGAGGGCCGGAAGAGTGCATTCCAGGCGCATATATCCGAACCAATGATTTCCCGCGTATTGCCGTCAGTCGATCGAACGGACACCTGTATGCGGTGTGGCAGGACTATCGTAATGGGGAGTTCGACATCCAGATGGCCAGATCTCTGGACGGTGGCGCCACTTGGGGAGCCACGACGACCGTCAACCCCGATCGAGGCCTGGATCACTACTTTCCTGCGACCGACATTGCTGAGATTCCGGGACAAGATCGCGTTGGAGTCAGCTATTACCGCACAGAGCGGGTGCCAAACGAAAACACGACGCCATCGGGAGGTTTCGCACCGGGGCAGCCGGGCGTCCAAGTACGTAACTCCGATTATGTCCTCGCCGGCGGTACAAACATCTCCGTTCCCTATAATTTCAGAGTCGTCTCGCCGGTTTTTCCGCCACCGGACGGAATCCAGGCCGGATTTAATGGCGACTATAGCGGATTAACCATTAACGCCGGCGAGAGTGCGCATCCGATCTGGTCGGATACCCGCAACGCCGATCCGTACGCGCCAGCGAACGGAGTTATACACGATGAGGACATCTTCACGGACACCGTCCCCCTTCCCGGTGGAATCGGAAGACCCAGTGTGGGCCAAATCGGTAAAAACGGCAGTTCCGCAGGCATGCGTCTTACTGTAGCGGCGGTCTATGACCCGTCGGCAATCCCGCAATTGCGATATCAACGGCGGTCACGGCGGTCATAGACCGCCGCTACAGTAAGACGCAACCAGGAGGGCTGTCACCAAGAAGGTTATCTGCGGAGCAGTTGGAAACTCCGACAGCGTTGGAAGTTTGCCGGGCATCTACCGCGACAAACTGCCGTTTTTAGGTTAATGAAATGTGCCGGTCGGCGAAAGCACACGCAGGCGGTTGCGGCGGGCATGAATTCATGCCCGCCGCAGGACTAACCTTCAGACCTCCTGACCTTGAGAAATTCAGACTGAGTAGTTCCTCGGCTGGTTCTGATTTCCGCGAATCGGCGCAATCCTCGGCCCAGCGAAGTGCTATAAATACAGATCTCCTGAGGTGGAGGAATTCTGAATGAGACCGGATTCAGCCGCGTAGCGGCAGTCCCGGCTCGACCAGAATTCCTCAATCCGCATTTTTTCGCACCGGGTCAGGAGTTCTGAAATAAGAATTTCAGTAACTATTCAGCACGTTTTGATAAATCTGACCAATGCTCAATTCCCAATGCTCAATTCTCATCCGAGGAGACAGAAGCCGGCACAAAATCCGAAGTCTGCGTTCCATCGGATGAACATTGGGAATTGAGAATTGAACATTGGTCAGATCTCGTAGCTGAATAGTTACGGAATTTCTTTTAGAGGTCCATCTCATTTGAACATCCGAGAGCACGTCGACGTTACTCCCCAGCCGACGGTGATTCGACTCGATCACTTACGCGGTGAGAACGCTCAATGGATCAGCAATAGCTATTACATCACGCAAGAAACGGAAAACCATCTGCACACGCTGCGAGTCCTCTTTGAAAAGGACTCGGGCTGCGGCGTGTTTTTGGTGGGTCACTATGGCGCTGGCAAATCACATTTTCTCGCGTACGTGACCCAGCAGCTTCAGGCAAACGCGTTTTCGAAACGAAATCCCGACGCTATCGCGATTTCGCTGGTGAATTATAAGGCCGCGGAGCCGCTCGAATCGATCGTAGAGCGTGAACTGGGAATTGCTGAAAGCCAGATTGATCGCAGGACTCTGTGGAAAAAAGTGTCGAAGCAACATCCGGACGGATTGGTTTTGATCCTGGATGAATTGTCTGAGTTTCTTCGGTCGAAGCCTTCGACGCAAAGCTTCAATGAGGATCTTCGATTTTTGCAGTTTCTCGGCGAGTGGACCGAAGCACGGCCTCTGTGGATCGTGGCGGCCCTTCAGGAACAGATCGAGCACACGGGCGAAATCGAATACGACCTCTTCAGAAAGATCAAAGATCGATATCCCATCCGCCTTCTCCTGACGCCTTCGCATGTCCGCGATCTGATCGCGCAGCGCATTCTTCGGAAAAAGCCCTCGTACCGAGCCGCGGTCGAAGATCTCGCGCAGGATTTTAAAAAAGTGTATCCGGACGGTTCCATCGACTATGCGCAGTTCTGTGAGATTTACCCGTTGCATCCGGCAACGCTGGAATTGCTCGAAGAAGTCCGCGACCGATTCTCGCAGACTCGCGGCATTATCGATTTCACCGTGACGCAACTCGCTGGAAATGAGGCGCGCGGCATCACTCCTTTCCTGGATCAGCCCTGGGGTCATCTGCTGACGCCGAACACGATCGTCGATCACTTCGCCGATCTATTCGAGGTCCAGCAGGAATTTCTGCCCATCGCACAAAAGGTTCTTCCCTACTGTCGCGAACAGATTCCTGCGTTATTTCCAAACAAGACACAGCAGGATCTCGCGTGGCGTCTGCTGAAGCTCCTTATTCTGGTTCACCTCTCGCCTCGCCGCCGGACCTTAAGCGCGGATGAAGCGTCGCGTTGGCTGCTGTTGAAGGTGTCCAGTATCGATCCGGAAAAGAATCAAGAGATCGTAAGAAAAGCTCTCGAGACGCTGGTCCGCCAAAGCTCGTACATGAAACAAGAAGACGGCGGCTTTTGCCTCGATCTGGAAGACGACAGCCAACAATATCTGGATCAACTCCTTTCTAAAACGATCGCGGAGATCGAGCATCGAGGCGACTCCGTATTTGAAAGCCTGGTGCCATTGCTCGAGGGCAGTGACTTCAATCCATTCTCGTTGCCACGCGATCGATGGCACATGCGCAAGGTACGCTGGCACTTCCACGACTGGAGCATCCAGGTGTATTTCGGCGGCGGAACGCCTCCACAGCAGCACGGCATAGCGCTCCAGATCGGATTGCCATGGAGTGCGCCTGCCGACGGCGCTGCCATGAAAATCATTCCTAAACCTCTGGAGTTGAATGCAGACATTATTGAACTCGCTGCTCTGTACGAATTGAAAGACCGGCCACTGCCCGCTCGAGTGTTAAGCCGGATACAGGAGCGCATCGCGCGCCGGAGTGTCTGGTTCGCTTCCCTGCTTCGCGCAGCCTACTTGGACGTAACGGTAAAAGACGGTATGGGATTGAAGGCCACGCCCCCATTGCTGCCGCGGGAAGGCGGGCTTTCCGCCTGGCTGAATGCTTACGGGGAATGGCTGCTCCGCCTGACGTATCCGCTATTCGAACGTTTTGCTCCTGGGTCAGGCCCGCTGCCGAAAGAAGCCTATCGTCAGTTGATGAAGTTCGCATCCGAACGCGATCTCGGCGCGCCCGACGCTCCCGAATTTGTGAAGCTGATCCGTGAAGCTTACCTGGTGCCTATGGGATTGATGCAACGAAAAGGCGCCGAATACATCATCAATCCAAAGCTCGAGAGCAATGAACTGGTGCGGCTGCTCGCTCCGATTCTGGCGCATCACCCAACTCCTTCGCGCGTATATGAACATCTCAGCGCCCCCGTTTACGGTCTGCTGCCGGATCAGATTCATTTACTTCTTCTGGTTCTGCTGATTCAAGGTGAGCTGGACATCCTTAAAGGAGATCGCTCGTATCGCGAAGTTTACGAGGTTGTGCCGGGACATGCGCTTAGTGCAAACCAACAGCGCAATCTGCAAACGCTGTGCGAAGGGTTCCACATTCCGGTGCCGAAACAATGGAGCGTCTTGGCGCAGAAACGAGCCGTCGATCAGTTGCGCAAATATGGACGAGCTCAGAGGGACATCCTCAGCAGTTTTGCGATGAAGCTGAAAGAATACGGCGAGGCCGGCGAAACGATCTCACAGGTCGAGGCCCTCATCTCGAAATGGCTCGCGCTCGAGAAGGGCGATCACGAACTGCAGGCATTCCAACATTTCGAAGTGGCGATTGGGTCTGCGCACCGTTTTGTTAACGAAGCGAATGAACTGGCATCGCTGCCTCAGCGATTCGAAGGCCTCTTGCGCGAAACGCAACGATTTCGCCACGTGTTTAGCCATCCTGTGATGGCGGAACCGGCGGATGCAGATCTCGCATCGCAGCTCGCGGCCATGCAATCGATCCCTCCGCTGTCTCAGCCGGATGCTCTCAAGGTGTGGATCGAACGGGCCGACGCATTCTACCGCGCGTACCAGCAGTCATATCGCGAACGCCATGAACAATGGCGCGATCGCGTCAGGCGCCATCCCATCTGGTCGTACCAAATTCCAGCAGTGGCACGGAGCCGGCACTTGATGCTCAACGATCTTGTTCGGGAAGTCGACGCGCTAATCGCGCGAGCCAGGACGGAGAGTTGTTCGGTACTGACATCGTTGGAGTTCCAGCCGGTCTGCCGCTGCGGCTTTGATGGCTCTGAGAGTCCACTGGCGGAAACGCTGCGGCGCTTCGAGTCTGCATCGCAGCGGCTGGAAACGGAAATGAGTTTGTTTTTCCAGCAAGACCGCGTGAAATCCAAATTTCGCGATTGGGTCAATCAGGGCCTGGAAGTCAGCACGCCTGCCCTTTCATATCTGGAAGGCAAGAGGGATTATCCGGACGTGGAAAACCTATCTCTCTTTGATCAGCACCTCTCCGGACTGGAACTGGTCAAACCCGTCGAAGCCGCAACGCTCGTGGACTTGATTGCAGATCGCGTATGGGAAAAGCCGGCACTCATGAAGGCAATGGAAGAATTTTTCCATCGTGCCGGACCGCGCATCATCTTTCGCCGCAACAGCAGTGGGACTGAGCCGACGGCGAAAGAGTTACTCGCCTGGTGTTACGAGCAGGCGTTGCGGAGCGGCTCTCCGCTGCCGCCGGTGTTTTCACGCGAGCAACAAAGGCTGGCTGCAGACCTGATCGATCCAAGATGGATCGGACAGGCAAGCCTATCGAAGCTCGATCATATGGGACTCGGCGAAGCCGCGGTTGAGCAGATTCTCGACATGATCCTTAAGGGCCAGGCGACTTTGCCCGGCGATCAACGCGGCTGCGACGCTGTGATGGCCGCGTGCGAGCTTCGGAACCCCCGCCTCCCGTGCACCGCGGATCAACTGGCGCAAAAAATCGAGTGCCTTTACTCGCAGCACGCGCGCCTCATAAAGCTCAACCCGGAAGCCTGGCTTGCTCTGCTCGATCGATTGGCCACTGCGGAACTGGCGGACACGACTGATCGTCTCGAATTGAAACTGCGTGCGCACGCCGATGCCCAGTGGATTGTAGTGGACTGCCTGGGCGTACCGCTCTTGAGCACCATACGCAGCCTGCTGCCAGGCGCGTTGCCGCAATGGCAATTGCGCTCGGTGGATTTCGCCCTTGTGTCACACCGAACGTCGACAGACGCGTTCTATGCGGGTCTCATCGAGCAGGAATTCAAAAAGTCTTTCGACAAAATCGACGCTGTCGATCACCTCATTCATGAGCGGAATGTCGGAATGGAGGATTTGGCGCGGCTCGCACGCGCCGAACTGGAGATTGCGTTCCGGAAATTGAGTCGCCGTCTCGATGCCACCAAATCTGTGCTTATCTTCGGCGACCATGGTTTTCGTCTTTCCACGGACGGCCGCAGCTTCACGCATGGCGGCCCGTCAACTCTCGAACGGCTAGTCCCGGTGCTCCTGCTGAACTGAGAAGTCTCTTGTGAATTTTGTGCCTCTTTGTGGCTATACTTCCGTCATCTTTTGGAGGATGTATGCGAAAAATCACGATATTGGCAACTGTTGGGATTTTGGTATTCGCGTCTGCTCTTGGCGCGCAGCAGCGCAACGCGATTCAAGCGGCTGCCGACGCGCTGGGTGCGGGCAAAATCAAGACGCTTCAATTTACAGGGTCAGGAGCGAATTTCTCCGTTGGCCAGAATTACACACCGAACGAGCCGTGGCCCCGGGTACCGGTGAAAAACTACACTGCGTTAATGAACTATGACACCGGCAGCATGCGTGTCGAGCTCTTGCGCGAAATGGGTCCGGCGATGCCACGCGGCGGCGGCGCGCCGTTCTTTGGCGAGCAGCGGCAAATCCAGGTCGTGAGCGGTAATTACGCGTGGAACGTTCCCGTGACTGCGCCGAACGCGCCGGCTGGTCAACCGGCAGCTGCTCCGGATGCGCAGCTCGAGCGCATGCTGGCTTTGTGGGCCACACCGCAAGGATTCATCAAAGCAGCGATGATGAACAACGCGACGACGCGAAACGCCGGCGGCGGAACCGAAGCGTCGTTCACCGTCGGCGGCAAGTACAAAATGACGGGTACGATCAATGCACAGGGCCAGGTCCAGAAGGTTACGACCTGGATCAACCACCCGATTGTGGGCGATATGCCTGTTGAAACTACTTACACGGCTTACAAAGATTTCGGCGGCGTCATGTTCCCGTCGCACATCGTGCAGACCCAAGACGGGTATCCTTCGCTCGATCTGACGATCTCCGCGGTGACAGTGAATCCGGAGGCGAACATCACCGTGCCTGACAACGTGCGCACGTTCAATCCGCCCGCGGTAACTGTCGAATCGAAAAAAATGGCGGATGGCGTTTACTACCTGACGGGTGGTACACACCACAGCCTTGCCGTTGAAATGCGTGATCACATCGTTGTCGTGGATGTCCCGAACAATGAAGCGCGCGCGTCGGCCGTGCTGGCAAAAGCGAAAGAGCTTATTCCGAACAAGCCAATTCGATATGTCGTGACATCCCACCACCACTGGGATCACCTGGGCGGAATTCGGACCGCCATGGACGAGGGCGCCACGATCGTGACGCATCAGTCCAATAAGGCGTTTTTAGAGCGCGTGGCGAAGACGCCGCACACGATTGTTCCCGATCGACTGGCTAGCTCGAAGAAGGCGGTGAAGATCCAGACTGTCGCTGACAAGGGCGTGCTGACCGATGGAAATCGGACGATCGAGTTGCATCTGCTGAAAGGTTACGAACATACCGGCGACATGCTGGTCGTGTATCTGCCCAAAGAAAAGCTGCTCGGCGAGCCGGATGCCTTCACGCCCCCGCCTCAGGCCGGCACACCGCTGGTCCGAACGGCGGTGCCATATGCCAAGGCGCTGTATGACAACATTCAACGGCTCAAACTGGACGTGCAAACGATCGTGCCGTTCCATGGCAATCGCACAAGCGACGTGGCGGAACTGTCGAAGGCCGCAACGACGAGTTCATCGAATTAGCGCATTCAGCCGCATCGCGGTTGCACCGCGGTGCGGTGCTGGAAAATTAGCCAGGGGTACGCGTTTTTTGCGTACCCCTGGTTTAATCATCCACGCGGCAAACGCGGACCGTTTGATTTTCATATGGGCAAACGAAATTCAGAGCGACCGACCTCTGTAATACAACCCAACAAACGCCATATACCTTCTTGAGCTTCCGAAAATCTTTTTCCTGGAAGTGCTCCCATCCCGTTTGAGCCTTGAGCTGTTCAAGCCAGTGATCTGCCGCTGGTAATTCGGGAAACATCGTCACCGCTCCGGAATCCTTGAGCGCATCGGCCAAACGGCTGCGCTCGGCGATGGCCCGAAAGCCGTGCTGATCGTCTTTGTCCATATACTGCGGATCGATTGCAAAGAGCGCGTCAGCAGGCGTGTTGCTTCGAATCCATTCGAAAGCCCGCAACCAGTCGTTTGCTGGCGCCGCATTTGGCCACTCGATGTGCGCACTAGCAGGAAAGAGCTGCCGTTGAACGAAAAACATCATCGAGCAAAGAGGCAAAAATAAGGCGATCCATCGCCAAAGATGCCGTTTCAAGACGTATTGACCGAGCAGGCCGCCTCCCAAGAGAAACATCATGATGTAAAGCACGTGCAGACTGCGCATCGGTTGAAATCGGGCTGATGTCTCGAGTCGGGATGGAATTGTCAACACCAGCTCCACGACGAGGTAGAAGAATGCATAAACGATCAAACAGCGACTCATCGCGCGAGCCGTGTTGTGCGATGCCTTTTCGGATATGCGCCCGATCAGCCACAACAGCACGAGTGGCGCCAGAGCGCCCAGCCATTCGTACCACTGCCACTGAAGAAGGAAGAAATAAGAGCGCGTCGCTACAGCTTGCTGATAAGCCTGAGATGGCGCTGGAAGCACATTGATGAGCGAAAACGCTGCGGGAAACAACAGGTAAGCCATCGTCTGCTGAGAGGAATCACGCTGCGTCGTGCGCCATAGTAACAACGTGTACGTGATGCCAAAAACAGCCATCAGTGGATGAATGCATAGGGCGATCACGCTCCATATAGCCCACCATATCCTCCGGCGCTTCCATGCGTTCCAGATAGCGAACAGGACAGCAAAAGTCACAATAGATCGTGGCGTGAGGTACTGGTCTGCAATATAGAGTGAAGTGCCTGCAACCGGAATGGTCA
>QHXA01000026.1:0-506 GCA_003222755.1 Acidobacteriota bacterium | reverse complement strand
CACCATACCGACAGATGCCCAGCGTGCTTCCGTTTGACGAAAACATTCGATGCTCAATCGCCAGCACCCGAGCAGCGTCAAGAACGTGCAAAGGACGTACCAAACGAAGATCATCAGATCAAACGAAACATGCGACACGCGAATACTGGCCGCAACCAACTCATCGAATAGTGTCAGCCGCGCATGATCCAGGAAAAATTCTGCGCCGAACGGATACAGGTTTGGATGCACCAGCTTCTTAATACTGGGAAGATAAATCTCAGCGTCTTCAATTCCAGGATGGTAACCGTGGACTAGCAATGCTCCGAAAGTTAAGACGATCAAATAAAGGTAGGCGCGCCGATTCGAACTCACGTCGATGACGCGGCATTGGATACGAGGATTTGCTTCAGCATAGTTTCAATTGTGCCTGCCGCCGAAAGCGAAACGATCCTTGCCGGCCTGGAATTTACATACTTTTACAAGCATGTAGTCGCGTGGCTGTCTGCGCGATCAATGAGCAAAAC
>QHXA01000544.1:5551-7528 GCA_003222755.1 Acidobacteriota bacterium | reverse complement strand
GATTGCCCTCTTTATGATGCCCGGAATGAATCACTGCCGCGGCGGCGATGGCCCGGACACCTTCGATCCGGTGAAAGTGATGGAGCAGTGGGTCGAGCAGGGGAAGAAACCAACCCAGATCATCGCGTCACACCTGAGAAATGGCCAAGTCGACAAAACACGTCCAATTTGTCCGTATCCACAGGTAGCGAAGTACAGAGGCACAGGCGACGTGAATGATGCTGCTAATTTCACCTGCGTCGCGGAAGCGCATTAACGCTACTGTAGGGGCGGTCTATGACCGCCCAGTATCCCTCAGCCGCGACATTGTGGTCGGTCAAAGACGCCCCTACAGTTCAGATTTCTTCCTGCAAGTAGTCGTATACACCCCTGCCCACCTTCTTACCAAGCCGGCCGGCCTTCACATATTTCACGAGTAACGGACATGGACGATATTTGTCGCCGAGCGTTTGATGGAGAAAATTCAGAATGCTCAACCGGGTATCGAGGCCTACCAGATCGATCATCTCGAACGGCCCCATCGGATGATTCAGCCCAAGCTTCAACGCTTTGTCGATGTCGCGCGCGCTGGCAATCCCTTCTTGCAGCATGTAAAACGCTTCGTTGCCGATGAGCGCATTGATTCTTGATGTGACGAAGCCCGGTGACTCCTTCACTTCGACAGTCTCTTTGCCCATCTGCTTCGCTACGGATTCGGCGATGTAGAAAGTGTGGTCATCAGTCTCGAGGCCGCGAATAATTTCAACGAGCTTCATTTTGTGCACGGGATTAAAAAAGTGCATCCCAATGAACTGCCGGGACCGTCTGGTGGCTCCGGCCATTTCGGTAATGCTCAAGGCTGACGTATTTGAGGCAAAAATGACATCAGAACCACAGCGCGCATCGAGGCGGGAAAACAGATCGAGCTTCAAGTCGAGCCTTTCCGGTACTGCTTCGATAATCAGATCGGCATCGCTAACTGCGCGATCCAGGTTGTCCTGAAGATTCAGCCGGGACAGAGTCTCTTCCATGATGCTGCTCGTAATCTTTCCGATCTCGACACCTTTCTCCAGGTCGCGCCGGATCTGCCCGCGAGCTTTTTCGAGAATTTCGCCGGAAATGTCGTTCAGCACGGTGGTGAAACCGCCCATCGCGGAAACATGCGCGATGCCGCGCCCCATTATTCCGGCTCCAATCACAAGAACGGTTCGCACGTCCTTTTTCTTCCTCATGAAGGCAGGATAGACTACTGGCTCGCATGAAAGCAGTGGTTTTCAACCAACACGGTGGGCCTGAGGTTCTGCACTACGAAGATGTTGCCGATCCCAAGCCTGGGCCTGGCGAAGTTCTCATCGAAGTTAAAGCGACGTCGATTAATCACGTCGATATCTTTCTGCGCCGGGGAATGCCGGGCGTCAAAGTGCCGATGCCCAAAATCGTCGGCAGCGATGCGGCGGGGATAATTCACGGGATTGGGCCTGGCGTTTCAGGATTAACGGCCGGTGAACGGGTCACAGTCAATCCGGGCATTAGCTGCGGCCGATGTGAATTTTGCGCGGCCGGATTCGCTAGCCAATGCGTCTCGTGGTCAATGCTGGGGGAAAGCCGCGATGGCGCGTATGCGGAGTTCGTCGTCGTGCCGGCACACATCGTTTTGCCGATTCCTGATTCCATGTCATTCGAGCAAGCGGCAGCGGCGCCTCTGGTCTTTCTCACTGCATGGAGCATGATGATCAGCAAAGGAAACATCCGTCCTGGCGAAGATGTGCTGATACTCGGGGCCGGCGCAGGTGTAGGAACGGCAGCCATCCAGATTGCGAAGATGGTGGGATGCCGCGTCTTCGTGACGGCGAGCAGCGATGAAAAACTTCAGCGCGCGAAAGAGCTCGGCGCCGACTTTCTGATCAATTACAGGACCGACGAATTCGATAAGAAGATTCGAGACCTCACGAATAGACGCGGCGTCGATGTTGTCGTCGATGACGTCGGCGCGGAGAC
>QHXA01000544.1:0-5529 GCA_003222755.1 Acidobacteriota bacterium | reverse complement strand
TCCGCTCCGCACGGCGGGGTGGCCGGGTGCTCACTTGCGGCGCCACGACGGGTTTTGCTCCCCAGACCGACCTTCGCCACATTTTCTTCCGGCAGCTGCAAGTGCTCGGATCCACGATGGGCAGTCCCCGCGAATTCCTCGATGTCATGAAGTGCGTTTTTCGAGGCCAGTTGAGACCTGTCATCGATCGAGTCTTGCCGCTTTCTGACGCCCGGAAGGGGCACGAGCTGGTGGAGCAGCGGGCCGTTTTTGGAAAAATCGTCCTCACGCCGTAATCCCACCCGCCGCGATCCGTTCGGGATGCGAGTACACATTCATCGAGCGGCCGCGGAGAAATCCGATTGTTGTCATGCCCAAGTCGTTAGCCAACTCGATGGCAAGGCTCGATGCCGCTGAGATTGAGGCGACCACCGGAATGCCGGCCACGAGCGCCTTCTGCGCGATTTCAAATCCGAGCCTGCCGCTAACCATCATAATGGTCTCGGATACCGGCAAACCACCGACTAATGCTGCGCCCAATACTTTATCCACCGCGTTATGCCGTCCAATATCTTCACGAAGTACCAACAAACTTCCCTGCTCATCGAACAGGCCAACCGCGTGAATCCCACCCGTCCGTTCGAAGTTCGCTTGCGCCTGGCGCAATCGTGAAGGAAGGGAAAAGAGCAGCTCACGCGAAATAACAATGGAACTCGCGACAGGTTGGCAGACTTGGTGAATGGATTCCAATGTGGCCTTGCCGCACAACCCGCAACTGGAATTGGACCAAAGCCGGCGCGACGATTCGATCTTGCGCGTGGTGTCGACCAGCACGACATTGACGATATTCTTCAATTCCGGCTGCTCTTCATCCGGACAATACGCGATGGTCCCGATCTCGTCGCGCGACCGGATGATTCCCTCCGTCCACAACAGTCCGACAGCCAAATCGAAGTCATCGCCCGGCGTCCTCATGGTGACCGACAGGCTGTCGCCGTTGACACGAATCTCCAGCGGTTCTTCGATCACTACATCGTCGTCGACGCGCTGCGACTGTGTTTCTTCGACTTTCACAACCGATACACGGCTCGAATCCCGCATGGATGTGCATTATACGCAAGCCGCGCTACCATTAACCTACAAAGGAGATGCAGTCATGTCGAATGCTGCCAAGAGCGATCTTAAGGTCGGACAAAAAGCGCCGGATTTCACCGTCCTCAATGATAAAGGCGAGAAAGTGAAGCTCTCGGATTTCAAGGGCAAAAAAGTGGTCTTGTACTTTTATCCAAAAGACGACACGCCGGGTTGCACCAAAGAAGCGTGTGCCTTCCGCGACGGCATCGCTGAAATCAAGAAGCAAGGCGGGGAGGTGATTGGCGTCAGCGTGGATTCAATCGATTCACACAAGAAATTCAAAAATAAATTCGATCTGAATTTTCCGCTGCTGGCAGATACAGATAAGAAGATGGTTGAGGCCTACGGAACATGGAAAGAGAAGTCCATGTACGGAAGGAAGTACATGGGGACTGAGCGGACCACGTTCATCATCGACGAGCAAGGAAAGATTTCGCACATCTTTCCGAAAGTGAAAGTTGACGAGCACTACGATGAGGTGCTGCAGGCCTTGAACGAGTAGCGAGGCTTCAGGTGCTTTACGTCTTGGGTTTGGAATGAGCAGGAACTAGTTTTGCATAGCACTGTGCGTGATACGCTTTATTGCCAACCATAGCCCGTTCTTCGCTTGGTGCGATCCTGATGCTGCAGCGATCACACCACACCTTCAGATCGAGGTTGGGGGATTCCCGTTTTTCAGCCTTCATGAGTAAACCTCCGCCTCTGCCGAGCTTCTCGTTATTTTTGAAGAGGCGATCACGAACCGTTACGGCCCTTGTTCTCAGTCGAATTGGAGTTACTCGCATCAAAACCTGACCTGCGTTTCGGCGCGGTAGGCGGAAGTTGTCTGTATCGCGCGACATCAGACGCCGTAAGGCACAAATTGATGGGTACCTCCGTTAGCGGGCCGATTTCGACCAGATCTTTGAGTTTCGCATAAGAAATACCAGCGCCTTCCTGCAGACGGATGCGATCAGCTCCAGTCAAAAGGTCGGTTGGAACCTCCACCGAAGTGAGAACATCCGGGTGTTGGGTTGTGGAAATACAAAAATCAAAAATCCGGCCTCCGTCCTTCGCGGACCTGAAGTCAATATATCGAATGTTAGATTTTTCTTTCACGAGTTCTCCCGATGGGCTCCGAGCGGCAAGCGTGGCGCCCATCACGCTGCAATCCAGGTTTCTCGCTTGGGAAGGTATGTGCCGCCGGGAATGTGGCGAAACCAATCCAGGTAAGAAGTCAAGATGACAGTTTGTGTAGTATAGCCCAGGAGCAGCCGATTTCCTACTTCGGACTTGTCATGTGGACTGCGCAACGAGCGTTTTCTGCGCTCACTGCATGTACTTCCAAATCAGGGCAGCCAGGACAAAAAAGGGTAGAAGATATTTGAAAATTCTGACGCGGCGGTCGAAGCGCATCCGATCGCGTTCGCGATTCTTTTCTATCCACGCCTGCCAGATACGCTCGTCAACAACATCGACATTGTGCTTCGATGGGCTTGCAACCGGTTCCGAGGTTTTCACTGGTCCGTCGTTCATTCAGTTCCTTTTGACGCATCTGAAGTATAGTCCCAATTCCTGTTCCCCACTTTAGTGTTATTCGCCTGCGACGTTCAGCCGATTTTCTTGCAGGCGACACCCGCGGATAGTGTTCGTCGAGGAGGGAAACGTGAAACGATACGGAACGTACGAATTTGACAATAGAGACGCGGGGCAGATGCTGGAGTATATGGAAGCGCGGATTGAAGCGTTGAAAAGACGCATTCTCCAACTTGAAGCGGAGAATGAGGCGCTGCGGTGGAAGCAGTACACCGATCGGTATTCCGAGTATGAAGTCTGTTACGCCGCATCAGCTTAAGAGCGACTGACATGAAGACGTGCTTCCCAGGCCGGAAGAATCGAACAGTCGCGAAGCATCGAAAGAATGTAGCCACGGCTGAAGGCCGTGAATTGTCGGTACTCAGCAACGGACGACGGGGCGGAATTCTCTCGCCACTCCGCTCGTTCGCCAACCACATACCCATGGCCTTCGGCCGTGGCTACATTGTTTCAATGCTTCGCGGCGTCAGCGGTTCTTCCAGGCAGGGGGCCGTTTCTCCAGAAAGGCGTTCATGCCTTCCACGATATCTTCGGTCCTGGCGAGGTCGCGGACATACAACTCGTGCACGCGATCCAGTGCTTTTTCGAAATGGTGGCCGGCGCCTTCTCGGAGCGCCCTCTTTGCGAGAGCAAGCACTGCCGAGCTTCTGGTAAGGAGCTTGTCGACGTATGCATCGACTGCCTCTGAGGTGATCTCGCGGCATAACTTTGTTGATGATCCCGAGGCGCTCGGCATCGACGGCGTCCACAGGCTCTCCCACCAACACCATCTCTGAGGCTTTGTGCAACCCGACCGCACCGGGCAAGTACGCAACGGCAACCGGTGGATAACATCCCAATGAAATTTCCGGCTGGCCCATCTGCGCGTCATCGGCTGCGACGATCAGATCGCACATCATCGCCAGCTCCGCGCCGCCGCCCAATGTATGGCCGTGAATGGCCGCGATGCTCACGCAATCGGACTTGCGGATGCGCAGAATGACGCGATGAAACCGTTCGAGCATCGCCTCAATCTTCCCCGGCGCGTGATCAGCGACCTCAACGCCTGCTGAGAAGGCCCGCTCTCCTGCTCCCGAAATGACCGCCACCTGCGCCTTCAAGTCCTCGACGTCCGACCACGCTGCACTTAATTCATCCAACATTTCGAGGTTAATGATGTTCAGCGGCGGCCGATTCAGTACGATCGTCGCAACTCGCGGACCAGGATGAAACTGAATCGTGGAGAAACTCATGCTACTTGCGGGGCTGCGGGGGTTGCTGCTGTTGCTGCGTGCCGCCGAATCCAAAAGGATTCTGGGTCTGGCCTTGTCCGGCTCCCGCACCAAATGGAGAACCGCCCGGTTGTGCTCCGAATGGGTTCGGTGGAGCGTTTTGAAAGGGGCCGTTCGGGCGCTGGCCACCCGGCAATTGGGTCCCTGGTTGCGTCTGCGGCTGCTGCGGATTCTGCTGCCCGCGCTGGCCTTGCTGTGCGAGTATCGCGATGAATTCCCATTCGTCGTACTTCTGACGATTGTTGTAGACCTTAATCGATTCTTTATCGCTGTCGGAAGCGATTCCAATGATTCCGCCGCTGGCGATGGGCATGCCACCCGCAGCGGCGACGCCAGGTATCGTGCCGGGTTGCTGCCCGCGCTGCTGAACCTGTTGGCCGAAACTGGAAACTTGTTGCTGCTGGCCTCGCGGGGCAGTTGACGGATTCACGGTCCCGCCGCCGACCTGAAACGCTTGCTGTTGCTGTCCCGCCGCTTGAAAAGCCGATTGCCGTTGCGGCTGAATGGACTGCTGCGCCTGCTGCAATGGTCCCTGCGCCTGCTGGAGTTGCTGCTGCGGATTTTGTTGTTGCCCAAACATCTGTGGATTCCCAAACAGCTGCTGCGTGTTCATGTTCCGTGCGAACACCTTCGATCCCGTTACACTTCCATCAGGATTGATCGTGAGCAACCGAAACTCTTTTCCGGTTATCGGATCCTTGTATGCCCGCCGCAGGAACCGCAAGCCATTAGTGGAAACGAGCTGATCGACTGATGAAGGATACACTCCGAACCGGCGTTGGTACTTTAGGATCGCACGGGTGTACTCTTCGCCGCGAAATATCAACTCTTCTTCCATCTCGCGTTTCGCCTGCATCTGGTATGCAGGAACGGCCGCACCGATGAAGATCGACGCTGCCGTTAAAAAGAAGATCAGCGCGGCGAGAGAAAATCCTGCATCGGACCGGTGGTTATGCATGTTATTTCAGCAGCGGTAAGGTCTGGCGTCGATTGTATTCGAGGTCCTCGACTTCAACCGATTTATCGGTGATGCTCACGATCCGGTAACGGCCCATCAAGATCTCCCCGACTGTCACATTGTAATGCCGCGAATCATCACTAACAAATGCAGTGAGCCCACTCGGATTGGTAGTCGATGCGAAGCCTTGGTACTTCAACGGGATCGGAGGCGCCGCCGGCGGTTGAGGCGGTCGTGTGATCGGCGTTGGGACGGGCGCTTGCGGCGGCGCTGGAATTGGACTCGAAGATGGACCGCCTCGCGGGGGAGCAGATGATGCCGGTGGTTCGGGGGCCTGGTGGTACTGAAACAGATTTTTCTTTCCTATGTCCTCTTCAGCGGCGTCGGGCTTCTCCACTAACTCCAGCAAGATTCGGGCATCGCTCGCCGCGGGCGGATTCGCCGAGGGCTTCGGCTCGGGTGTTTGCACGGCGGACGTTGTTTGCGGCTGATTCAGCCGATATCCAAACGCGATCGTTACGCCGAGAACCGCGAGCAGAACGACGAGGATGCTAACTTTTTGCCGGTCCTGTTTGGTCATTGATAGAAAAACGTTTCAAGATTCAAATTCAT
>QHXA01000543.1 GCA_003222755.1 Acidobacteriota bacterium | reverse complement strand
GCCCTTCAGTTGCTGCTGAAAACCGAGGGATTCGTTACCGAAACCGTCAATTCGCCTGCCGCGGTGTTGGAAGCGATTCAGGGCGGCAATTTCGACCTTCTTCTTCTGGATATGAATTACGCACGCGATACAACCTCCGGGAATGAAGGGCTCGAATTGCTGGCCCGTATCCGCGAAGTCGACACCGCAGTGCCTGTTGTTTTTATGACGGCATGGGGCACCATCGACCTTGCTGTCGAAGCGATGCGGGACGGCGGACGAGATTTCGTCCAGAAACCCTGGGATAACGCAAAGCTGCTCGGGTCGCTCCGGCGGCAAATTGAAGAAGGCCGAGTCCTGCGCGAAAAGAAACAGGAAATTGCCGAAGCCCGCGAAATCCAACGGCGATTGCTACCCGATGAAATCCCGGAGATTTCGGGCTGCGATATTCAGGCGTTCTGGAAACCCGCAAAGGACGTGGGAGGCGATTATTTCGATGCGATACGTCTCACGGATGACATGGCTGCCTTCTGTATTGCCGACGTCGCGGGCAAGGGCGTGCCGGCCGCTTTGCTGATGTGCACTATGCAGGCCCACGAGACTTTCAATCCGGCTACGATTTGCCGCAACCTTAACCGCGTTGCTTTGGAAAACACGAGATCCGAAAGGTTCACTACATTCTTTTATGGTGTTCTCGATTCCACGCGCCGCTCGCTATGCTACTGCAACGCCGGCCATGTGCCGCCGATCCTCATTCGGCAAGATGGCACAATCAAGCGATTGTCCGAAGGCGGCACGATTCTCGGTGTGTTTCCCGACGTGCAGTACGAACAAAGCCAAACCGCCTTCGCTTCCGGCGATCGTCTGGTATTGATCACGGACGGAATCACGGAAGCAATGAATGATCAAAATGAAGAATTCGGCGAGGACAGGCTCATCGATCTGTTGCTCCAATATCGGCACATGGGTGCCGCGGAGCTTCACAAAACAGTGATAGACGCGGTTGCGTCGTTCGCGCGGCAAGCCTTGCAAGATGACGCAACGCTAATGATCGTAGCTATGCATTGAGCTAGCTCTCAATACAACGCAGCGCCGAAGTGATCGTCCTTTTCCGGAGTGCCATTAAGTCCTGAAGAACTCTGGGTCCGAGACTTGGTCGAAGCCTGAAGTCAGCCCATTGGTCGGACAGGTGACGCATCCGTATAGAACCAGCACGGCGCCTGCGCCTGTAACAGTTCCAACGGTTTTGAACGGAATGCCAATCGCAAGATCGGCGGTCGCCGGGCGGCTTACCCCACCCTCGACGCCCGAAATTCCAAGCTGTCAAACTTGACGCTGCACTCAACGTCGCTGCGAGCCCTAGCGCGATTGTGAGGTCTTTGGTCTGTGCTTCAGTCTCATGTATGATCGTGCCAAACGTAGGCCAAAACGAACTAATGGCGAAAGTCGGGACTCCGCAACCAGCGGAACTTGCTGCGTAATTACTGCCGGGCGGTACTAAGGAACTTTTTCTTCGAAAGGAGACGGCTTATGACCACAAGAATTCCAAGACTTTTCTTCGTCGCACTGTGGTTCGCGGGCAGTTTTGCTCAGCAAGGCCGTGCCAACGTTGTCCCGCTCACCGACGAGCGGAGTATTACCGCCGCGGCTTCAGGTTATGTAATCGTCCCCACTTTAGACTCTCGATCGGACGGTCCTTACACGCAGACACCGTCCGTCCCCTTTGGTAGTTTCAATCAGAGTGTGTCTGCGAACGTTTTTAATAACGGCGCCTCCAGTTCGGCCTCCCAAGTCTCGTCTATTTCAGTGCAATCGCCGACCACATCTTTCCTCGCTAGTGGCTCTGCGGCGGGCCACCCTTGTTGCTACCCGAACGAAACTTTCGTCAGTTCTGTAACAAGCTCCTCTATCTACAGGTTCAGCTTCCGCTTGGACGCAGATTACGACTACCTCGCAGCGTTTGATTTGTTCAACCAAGCTAGATGGTCTGGGGGGGCAGGCGGTTATGGGGTTGAGGTAGGATACCGCCTGCTCGGTGCATCAGGTGAGGTCTTCTCAGTTATTGAACGCGGGAATTCAGGCGCAACCCATTCGTCCCGTAGTGGGTCTCTTTCACCGGGAAGCTATGTCTTCGAGGTTTGGGTGAATGAGAGCTCCTATTGGTATCGGGGAGAAGGTAGGGAGGCAGGTGGGAGCTACAATGGCTCGCTTGGTCTCACTCTGGCCCAACCGGTCCGCGACACGCTTGTCTCAGTTGGTAGTCCTCCGGGCACGTTCTCGCAAAACAAGCAGAATGAGCCCGCCGTCGCCATCGATGCCGCGCATCCGAACATTGTGGCTGCCGGGGCGAATGACGATATCGACCTTGAAGCGTGTAATGCCGGCGATCCTACAACGTGCCCGTTCACGGCAGGTGTGGGAGGGTCCGGCATCTACTTCTCCTTCGATTCGGGTCATAGCTGGGTGCAACCGACTTACACCGGCTTCACAGCGAGGCACTGCCTGGGTCCGGCGGCGTGCACGCCGCAGGTCGGTCCCATCGGCACCCTACCTTTGTATTACGAGAACGGTCTCGTTTCCCAAGGCGATCCGGCTCTCGCCTTCGGTCCGAAGCCGGATGCGAAGGGAAACTTCGCTTGGGCAAACGGTTCGAGACTTTACTATGCGAACCTAACTGAAAACTTCCCAACGACCGACACCATCAGAGGTCCGGTAGCCGTTGCGGTCTCGCGGACAGACGATGTTCGTGCAGCCGCAGCCGGAAACAACAACGCGTGGCTGCCACCTGTGATTGTGATGCGGCAGTCGGAAACGACCTTCACTGATAAAGAACAAATCTCGGCAGACAACGCGGAGAGCAGTCCATTTTTCGGTCGCGTGTACGTGTGCGCTGCCTCGTTCCGCAGCAAAAGCGCCGGCTTCGCTTTTCCGCAACCGCTTGTTGTGGCGGTCTCGACGGACGGCGGCGATACCTGGCAAGAAAAGCAAGTCACGCCGGCGGCCACGAACCCGTTCAACCCGTTATTCGGATCTGGACGGTCCGGGTGTTCTGTCCGAACCGACAGCCAGGGCGTTGTGTATGTGTTCGCGAATCAGTTCGGCATCGGCACGCCTGGGGTCGGGGCGCACCTTCTGGTCAAGTCATTCGATGGTGGAAGGACCTGGACGCGTCCGACAAATCTGTTCACCGCCGTGGACACCTGTTTCCTGATTCAAAATGACGGTATAGGGAGCCGGTGTGTGATGGACGGAATCGCAGGCGCCCGCGATGATCTATCGTCCGCTCCGAGTGTGGATATCGCCAACGGCGCCCCGACCGGCGTCGGAGCTTCGAACGTGATCTATGAAACGTGGGTTGATGGCCGTGGTGGAGTCAATCACGAGCACGTGTTTCTGAGTTACTCCACCAACGGCGGTAATACGTGGTCGAGTCCGCAAAGCGTGGAGCGGCCAGGTGACCGTGGCCTCTACTCCGCTGTCGCCCTGTCGCCAGACGGGACCGACGCCTATATTGTTTATAACGCGTTCACAACCCCATTGCGAAACGATACCTCCGGCCCCAGGGGTCTCCGGGGTGTGGTCTTGCACTCGAACGTTGCGGCAAACGGCGCGCCGGCGGGTTTCGCGTCTCTTCATGAAGGCATCGTTGGGGATCCCCGCGGGTCGAGCCAGAACAATCAGGTGCTGGAGTTCTTGGGTGACTACGTTTATGTGGCGGCGACGAATAACTTCGCGGTTGCAGTGTGGAACGATGTTCGCAATGCAGCGGACTGTCCCGCGATCGATGCTTGGCGCGCATCCGTGCAGGCAGGCAGCCCAATTGCCCACCCACGGCCCCAGGTAGACTGTCCGGCCACATTTGGTAACACCGATATCTTCGGCGGATCATTTGCCGATCCGACACGGTGAATTGCTGAAGATAGGAACGTGGAGAAATTGCGTAACTCCCATATTCCGGGAAGTACGACTTCGAGTGGAGCGGCGTGGTTTTTTTGATGCCGTTGGAACGACGCATTCTCAAGT
>QHXA01000599.1 GCA_003222755.1 Acidobacteriota bacterium | reverse complement strand
GCACTGGAGAAAACGGTCGATAAGACAAAAACGATTGCGGCCGCCCAGAGTATCGGAATTCGCGTACCGCCTAGTGACATTCCCGCGAGCAATAGTGAAACCTTCGCGGCCGCTCAGCGGCTTCAGTATCCCATTGTCGTGAAACCGCGATCGACTCGATTTTGGAACGGTGAGCATTTCATCGACAGTAGCCCCATTGCATACGCCAATTCCGATGGACAGCTTCGACAGTTGATGCGGGATGTCGATCCCCGCATGCCACCACCTATTATTCAGAAATTTATTCCGGGAGAGGGCGTTGGCGTCTGCATGCTCATGAATCAACGCGGCGAGGTTCTGGCGGAATTCGCGCATCGGCGGCTTCGCGATTACCGGCCGACAGGTTCGGGTTCGGTATTGAGAGAATCCATTGCACTGACGCCGCAGCTTAGAGAGCACAGTGCGCGCCTGCTCCGGCATCTCGGATGTTATGGCCTGGCGATGGTCGAATTCCGAATCGAGCATGGAACGGGCGAAGCGTATTTGATGGAAGTCAATGGACGCATTTGGGGCTCGTTACAGCTTGCTATTGATGCCGGTGTCAATTTTCCCGCGTTACTTGTGGATTGGCTCACCGGAAAACCGATCAGGAAAACCTCATACAAGCAAGGCGTGGTGCTCCGGTGGTGGGTGGGCGACTTCATCCGCACCCTTCGCGTACTGAAGGGCCGTCCCGCGGGATTTCCAGGCGCGTTCCCATCGCGGCTCTCCGCACTCCTGGAATTTCTTGGTCCGCAACCGAGCGGAACTCGCAACGAAGTCCTGCGTTGGAATGACTGTTGGCCTTCATTGATCGAACCGATTTCAGTCATGCGGAAGTTGATTGCATGAAAGTAATGATCCATGCCCATACGACGTATTCGGCAGACGGCGAATTAAGTCCGCACCAACTGGCGCTTATTGCTTGCAAACGCGGATTCGATGCCGTTCTGGTCTCCGACCATTTTGAGAGTCTGCGGGAAGAGACGTTCGCGGACCTGGTTGCGGCGTGCGGGAATATTTCGGAGTGTCTGATGGTCCCGGGATATGAACGGAGCTTTCGGGGATACCATATTCTCGCCTTAGGCATCGATCGCTGGTTCGACGATGGCAACATCCTGAGTTGGTGTGACAACGTGCGGAGCGCGGGGGGCATCACGGCTGTGGCGCATCCCGTCCGTTATAACCACGTCATTCCTACCGATATCGTTGAAGCTGTCGACGCCATCGAAGTGTGGAATTCGAAATTTGTCTACGACGGTGAGTTGGGCCCAAATCCGCGATCGTACCGATTGCTTGGCAAGCATCGATACCCGCTGTGCAGCCAGGATCTCCATGGACTGCGGCATGCGTCGCCGGTCGGCGTGCGCTTCGCCAACAATTGCGCAAATGCCGCGGAGATCATCTCATGCCTGCAGCGAGGCGAGTACCGGATGACCAATGGCATCGTTTCGTACGGCAGCGATCTGTCGAAGGCGTCGGATCAGGTGCTACGTGCTTTCCACATGACGCGCCGCCAAGCCGTGAAGTCCGCGATCCGCCTGCGCCGATGGATGCGCACCCCAGCAGGGTGCCGGGCAAGAGGCGAACATGATTGAAGGTCACGACATCATTTGCTTCAGCAATGACTGGGACAGCGATCCGCTCAGCAAGAAGCACATCATGCAGCGTCTCGCGAAACGAAATCGTGTCTTGTGGATCAATTCAATCGGTAATCGCAACCCGACAGCATCCGTTCGCGATCTGAAGCGCGCGGTGAAGAAGCTTCGTGATTTTTCGAAAGGTTCTAAATCCATCAATGAGAGCATCCATGTCTATTCTCCGATCGCGATTCCGTTCCACGGTAATCCTCTTGCGCGCTGGATCAATCGCAGAATCCTTCAGTGGAGCGTTCGACGTGTATGCCGGCGATTGCGCTTCGAAAACGCCGTGACCTGGACATTCGAGCCTACGTCCGCGGATATTGCAGGGTCGCTTGGAGAACAGGCGGTTGTCTATCACTGCGTCGACGAGTTCTCTGAATTCTCCGGTACGGACAAATTGGCTCTGCTGGAATTAGAACGGCGATTGATCGAAAAATCCGATTGTGTATTCGTTTCATCCGACCGGCTCCTCGCAAACAAGCGCCAGTACAACCCGCGTACGTTCCTCGTCACGCACGGCGTCGATGTCGGTCATTTTCGGAAAGCCTGCGACTCCGAAACCATTCTGCCGGAAGAAATGAAAACGCTGGAACGGCCGGCCATCGGCTTCTTTGGGCTGATTGCGGATTGGGTGGATCTCGAACTGATTCGGTTCCTGGCCGCTTCCGAACCCGACTGGAATTTTGTCCTCATTGGAAAGCACGTGACGGACGTTCGGATCGTCGACCGCGTCAAGAACATACATCTGCTGGGCCCGCGCCCATATGCGCTGCTGCCGAGTTATGCAAAGGCTTTCGACGCGGCAATGCTCCCGTTCGTCGTCAATGACCTTACGTTGGCGGCAAATCCTTTGAAGCTCCGCGAGTACCTCGCGGCCGGACTTCCTGTCGTCGCGAGCGCGATTCCGGAGGCGGAGAAGCTGCGGGGTATTCTGCGAATCGGACGAAACAAGCTCGATTTTCTCCATCAGCTTAGGACGATCGTGAAGTCCGGAATCACGGGCCCGCAGCTCTCGATCTCGCGGCAAATGGAGACTGAGTCGTGGGACGAAAAGGTAGAACAGCTTAGCGGAATATTCGCAAGTACGGTGTCTGCGGATTCCATGCCCGAGGGAGCGACCGGCCGTGTCAAGGCTCAGCGATAGATCGCATTGGGATTTTATACATGCCGGCGAGCAGAAACGTTTTCTGCGGCGGCCGATCCATTCACATACCAACTTTAAACAAGCGGTGAAGAAGCTGCTCGGTCAAACCGTACTCGATCGCATGTCCGGCTATAGCGATTACCTTCTTTGGGACGTCATCTTTCCCCAACATTTCCATTCGATGAAAGGAGCGAAAGCCGTCGAGATAGGTAGTGCGCCAGGAGAGTTCCTTGTGAAATTCAGCGAAAAGTATGGCTGTATCCCGTATGGCATCGAGTATTCCGACATCGGCGTGAAGGTGAACCGGGCCACGTTCGAGCGGCATGGCTTCAATCCCGACAACGTGATTCACTACTTTGAATATTTCGATGTCGTTTTTTCAAAAGGCTTCATTGAACACTTCACGGACATGCAGCCCTTGATCGACCGCCACATCGATCTTCTGAAGCCTGGTGGATATCTGCTGGTGGAAATCCCGAACATGCGCGGACTCAATTACCCTCTTGCGCGCTTCTTCGACAAAGGCGCAATCCCGCGACATAACCTCGAGATCATGCGCAAAGACGCGTTCAGAAAACTCTTCGATCGGAAGGACCTGGAGCAGATCGCTTGCGGCTATTACGGAACGTTCTCGTTCTACCTATTTACAGCAGACGAATCGAAGCTCGCGAAGTACTCGCTCAAAGCTTGTCACAAGATACAACCCGCTTTGAATCTCGCCTTCAGAACGCTTCTGGAGAACAAGCGCGCGGAGAGCGCACTATTCAGCCCGTTTCTGCAGTACATCGGAAGAAAAGTCGGACATGAACTATGATCCGCCTGGGTTCGGGACTTTGACCTGCAGTTAGCGCTCTAGAGCCTTTAATCGGGGACAAAACGATGCAAAACAGAATACAGACTCCAACGTGGATTGCCGCGAGCGCCCTGACCTTAGCCTTGGTGGTAGGGGGACTTACCGGGACGGTCGTCCACAGCAGCAGCGAGCAGCCAAGCTACACGGTCGGGTCCGATACCCATACGCAAGTAGTGTTTGACCAGGGATTTTCACCCGTGGTTAAAAGCGCGGCGCCGGCTGTCGTGAATATTTCTTCGTCGCGAGTCGTCCGCGCGCCAGCCGGCGGGCCGGGTACTCTGGACGAGTCATTCCTTCGGCGCTTCTTTGGCGATGATTTCATGCGGCAATTTCGAGTGCCGCGCGAGCGCCGCGAACGCAGCTTGGGGTCCGGTGTCATTGTAAATTCCAGCGGGTATGTCCTCACAAACAGCCACGTGGTCGACGGCGCTAGCGAGGTGAAGGTGGCGTTGTCCGATCAGCGCGAATTTCCCGGACAAATCATCGGCACCGATCCCGGTACCGATATCGCGGTCCTGAAGATCAAGGCCGATCACTTGTCGAGTCTGCCTTTCGCTGATTCCAGTAAAGTCGAAGTCGGTGATATTGCTCTCGCGCTCGGTAATCCATTTGGCTTGGGCCGAACGGTGACAATGGGAATTGTTAGTGCGACCGGCCGCGGTGGCCTTGGCATCGAAGAATACGAAGACTTCATTCAAACTGATGCGTCTATCAATCCCGGCAACTCCGGCGGTGCGCTAGTGAATGTGCGCGGCGAGTTGATCGGCGTAAACACGGCGATACTCAGCCCCAGCGGCGGAAATCTGGGCATTGGTTTCGCAGTGCCGAGCAATATGGTTCGCACGGTGATGGATCAGATCATTAAAACCGGCAAAGTCACTCGAGGCTATCTTGGCGTAATCATACAAGACATCACACCGGAATTGGCGAGCGCCATGAAGCTGGGGCCAACACGTGGCGCCCTCATCAGTGATATCGATCCCAAGGGGCCGGCAGCGCAGAGTGGGTTGCAGGCCGGTGACGTCATCGTTGAAGCCAATGGCAAAGCCATCGACGATCAACGCATGCTACGCCTGATGGTGAGTTCGATGGCGCCGGGATCGCAAATCAACCTGCGCGTTCTTCGGAATGGACAGTCACGCAATCTGATGCTGACATTGGGCGAGCTACCGGTTCAGGAAACTGCATCCGCACAATCTAACTCGCGCCAAAAACCATCTCCTCCAGATACAACTCAGCCTCGCCTCGGTATCGCTGTGACGGAACTCACGCCCGACATCACGGAACAACTGCAACTACCGAAGACGGTGAAAGGCGTCGTCATCGCTGATATTGAACCCGGGAGCGCCGCAGCCGAGTCCGGCCTTCAGGTGGGAGACGTGGTCCAGGAAGTGAATCGCAAGCCCGTTGGTACTGTGAACGACTTTCGATCCGAGATTTCCACGCGTGGGTCCGATCCCATACTCCTTCGCGTGAACCGCGAAGGACATACGCTGTTCTTCGCTCTCAAAGCGCGCGGATAGCGCAACCTGGCTGCAAACGTGCATACCTAGGGGTTGCGCACGCCGGAGGCGTGCCAGGAAATTAGCCAGGGGTACGCGTTTTTTGCGTACCCCTGGCCAATTTCCTTGCACCGCTCCGCGGTGCGCACGCCTGCTGACTGACATGAAGGCCATAACACTCCTCTACCATGATGTGGTTCCGTCATGGAATTTCACCGCCAGTGGCTTCCCTGGCGCGGACGCTTCCATTTACAAACTGGAGTTCTCGGAATTTCAACGGCACTTGAATGCCATTCGATCTGTGATCCCGAGGTGTTCCACAGCTTCGGAACTCGGTGTCCACGCCTGTTCTGCACTCCTCACCTTCGACGACGGCGGTGTCAGCGCTCACACACATATTGCCGATCTACTAGAAGCGCTCGGCTGGCGAGGTCACTTTCTCGTGACCACCAACTGGGTCGGCAAAAGCGGATTCCTGAATCCATCACAGATCCGCGATCTCCGGCGGCGTGGACACCTCATCGGCAGCCATTCTTGTTCACATCCCGAGCGCATGTCGCATTGCACACGGGAAGAGCTGGACCGGGAATGGAAGAATAGCGTTTCCACGTTGTCACAAATTCTTGGTGAGCCGGTCAGCATCGCGTCCGTTCCGGGCGGCTACTACGGACGAAACATTGCAGAGGCCGCCGCGGAAGTGGGAATCCGAACGCTCTTCACGTCAGAGCCCGAAACTATAGTGCGGGTTGTGAATGGCTGCCGGGTTCTGGGGCGGTACACCATTCAGCAGGGCGTCACGGCTGCCACCGCGGCGGCCATCGCGGCCGGGAAGGTCCTACCGCGATACCGGCAATTCGTCTATTGGAACCTGAAGAAGACCGCAAAACTTGCCGGCGGTACGCAGTGGCTACGCTTGAGGAAATGGGTTCTGGCGAGACAAACTTTTGCCTCACATGGCAGATCGGTGCGAGGCGGCTGGGAACCATGAACGTCACATACATCAGCCATGCCTGCCTGC
>QHXA01000598.1 GCA_003222755.1 Acidobacteriota bacterium | reverse complement strand
CGAGTGCAAGAGAAGCGGTTAAACACTTTCGATCAGTTCAAGACCAATATCGATGGCGTCGACATCCATTTCATCCATCAGCGGTCGAAAAATCCAAATGCGATGCCGTTATTGCTTCTCAACGGGTGGCCGAGCTCGATCATCGAATACGAAAAAGTCATCGGTCCGCTCACCGATCCATCGGCTTATGGTGGACGCGCCGAAGACAGCTTTCATGTTGTCATCCCATCAATGCCAGGCTTCGGCTTTTCCGGTAAGCCGCGCGAAAGAGGCTATAACCCGGAACGGATCGCGCGCATGTGGGTCCAACTGATGGCGCGCCTTGGTTACACGCGTTATGCCACGCATGGCAGTGACTGGGGAAATTCAATCGCAACCCGCGTGGCGCTCGACGATCCCACACATGTTGTGGCACTTCATCTCGCCGGTTGTGGCGGCGCGCCAGCCGCCCCGGTGCCAAACCTTGGAGATCAGGCGCGACCGCCGTCATCTCCAAACAGTGCCGTCAATGCGGCTCATAATTTGGGTTACCAGGAAATTCAGTCGACGAAACCGCAAACGTTGGGCCAGGCGTTGAGCGATTCACCTGTCGGCCTTGCCTCCTGGATCATCGAAAAATGGTACGGTTGGAGCGATCATGATGGAGATCTCGAGAAAGTTTTCACGAAGGATGAATTGCTGACGAACATCATGATCTATTGGGTGACGAATAGCGGCACTTCGTCGGCACGGGTCTATTACGAAAGCCGGCACATGCTTGGCGGTCTGGCTCCAACACCTTTCCCGCGGCCTGAAGGCCGGGTAAGCGCCCCAACCGGCTGCGGTTCGTTTCCCTTGCAATACGATCGTCGCGGGGCCCCTGTTGACACGAGTAGCCCGGAAACGCGCAAGGCGGCCGAGGCCCGATATAACGTCGTGCGCTTCACGACGATGCCCCATGGCGGACACTTCCCCGCATTCGAGCAGCCGAAGCTGTGGGTGGACGATATTCGTGGGTTTTTTGCTGCTCTGCCGCCGCGATAAAGGTATGATTCATCACATCAATCACGCTTTCTAAAAGTCCACGTAGGAGCAAACATGGGTACACGAGCTTGGCTCGCCGGAGTAGTAGCTGGTGTTCTTCTTGTTATGTGTGCTGAGGCGTCAGCCGCCGGACCGGTCACATTCAATAAAGACGTCCTCCCGATTCTCCAACGCAATTGCCAAACTTGCCACCGGCCGGGGAATATCGCGCCGATGTCATTCCTGAGCTACGAGACAACGCGTCCGTGGGCCAAGGCGATGAAAGCGGCCGTCATTACGCGGAAAATGCCGCCCTGGTTCGCCGATCCTCAGTATGGTCATTTTTCAAACGATCGTTCGCTGAAGCAGGAAGAAATCGATACGATCGCTCAGTGGGTAGATAACGGGGCTCTGCAGGGCGATCCCAACGACGCGCCACCACCGATCAAGTGGCCTGAGAACGGATGGACGACCAAACCAGACGTTGTGTTGAATGGAGTGCCGTACACCGTGCCGCCGACTGCTGACAGGAACGTGATTGAATGGATCACGCTCGTAACGCCAACGGGTTTCACCAAAGACACGTGGGTGACTTCCGTCGAGATCAAACCCAGCGAGTTGGGAGTCACGCATCACATTTGTGTTTCGTTTGTTCCGCACCGACCGGGCACTGTTTACAACACATTTCTCTGGGTGGACAAGCAACGCGACGAGACCGGCGCCGAAGTAGCTCCTTCAGCGCGCAAAGTTCTGCTTCCAACATCGGATGGAAGAGGCCGCGAGGTCGCGGCTCGCGATCGCGGCAATATCCCTCCAAATGCTTCCAATGGCACCGGTAATGCGGAGCAGAACATTAGCTGTTTCGTGCCGGGACGTTCTCTCTCTGATTTTCGGCCTTACAACGCGGCGCTGTTGGTGCCGGCAGGTTACGATCTCTCATGGAGCATCCATTACACTCCGAACGGCGTCGCAGCCACTGACCGGCCGGAGGTGGGCCTCACGATTGCCAAAGAACCGCCGCAACGCTGGTTGATCGAAACCGGCAACGCGACAGATCCCACGAATTTTGCGATTCCGCCCAATGCCTCCAACTATGCGCCGGAACCGGCCGAGTTCACGTTCCTGGTCGACGCGGAGTTGCATTGGATGTCCCCGCATATGCACGTGCGCGGCAAAGATATGACTTACAAGCTGGTGTTTCCCGACGGGAAGGAACGGATTGTGTTAAACGTTCCCCACTACGATTTCAATTGGCAGCTCGGCTACGATCTCGCTGAATCGATAAAGGTGCCGAAGGGCACTAAAATGGTGGTCACCGGGCACTATGACAATTCGGCGAATAACAAGTTCAATCCTGATCCGAACAGGACCGTTTATTTCGGCAACATGACTTGGGAGGAAATGTTTACACCCTTTTTCGCGATCACTGTTGACAAGAGCGTGGATCCAAAGAAGGCTGTCAAGTCTCCCAGGAATATTGGGAATGGCGCCTGAGATCGCGCCTAGCGGAAGTTCGTCACGGGACAAGGGGTCAGACCCTGTGGCAGTCATGCGACATTTCAGCCGGTTGCCACAGGGTCTGACCCCTTGTCCCGTGACGAACTTCCGCTGACGTGGCGCTACTTTGTCGAGGTGAGGATCACGCTTCGGCATCTTGACCTTTGGCAGGCTGCCGGCGTCCAGAATGTCCGCCTCTTTGATTATTCCGTTGCGAAAAAGAATGAAGGCGTCAGAGCGTACACCTCATCGGCGGTGAGCGATCCATCTCTGGTGCCAATGTCGGGCACACGGCGAGGCATGGCGCTATTAATGAAGTCCCATATCGTGGTCGCGAACGGATAGTTCCCGACACGGGCTTTTCTTTCCTGCCAGAGCAGGGAACTGGCCATCGGACTCGCCATTTACTCCGTGACAATGAGCGCAGCCCTTCTCAAAAATCGCTGCGCCTTCCTTTGCGGTGCCAAGCCCGGATGGAAGTTCCTTGCCGGACGGTCCCACGCTAATGTCTTGGTCGCGAATTTCCTTCGTGCTCGGCGTTCTGCCGACACCAAGTTACGGTTTGACAACCCGAAAAACGGTATGTTAGAAACCGCGGCAAGCGTACTTTCCGGCACAATTGATCGACTGATGGAGGACCTATGAAGAGGTTGTCATCTCCGCGATGGGGGGCAGTCTGCCCGATGA
>QHXA01000597.1 GCA_003222755.1 Acidobacteriota bacterium | reverse complement strand
CAGCTCTACAATCTACTTCCAAAGCTCACTGCCGAGAGGAACGTGGAACTGCCCCTGCTTCTGACGACCCTATCCAAGAAGGAACGGCGCGAACGTGTGGCTGTTGCGCTGAATGTCGTGGGCCTGGCCGATCGAGCGAAGCACTATCCGGGCCAGTTGTCCGGCGGGCAGGAACAGCGCGTCGGTATTGCCCGCGCCATCGTAACGGACCCGACGCTGCTTCTCTGCGACGAGCCGACCGGCGATCTCGATCGCAAAGCCGGTGACGAAATTCTGGATCTGCTGCAAACTCTCAATCGCGACCACGGCAAGACCATCATCATGGTCACTCACGATCCGCACGCTGCGGAGCGAGCGCGGCGGGAACTCCACCTCGAAAAAGGTGTGCTCTCGGGAGACGAGCCTTCATGAAATTCCTGCCGTTGATCTGGATGAATGTGTGGCGTCGAAAGATCCGGACGACCTTCACACTGCTTTCCCTCTTCATCGCATTCTTGCTCTTCGGGATTGTGATGACCATTCGCGCTGCATTCGGCCTGGGCGTCGATATCGCAGGGCTGGATAGGCTGGTTCTCATCAACAAGGTGACCTTGCTGCTGCCGCTGCCGATTTCTTATCAGCGGCAGATCCAGCAAACGCCGGGTGTCAAAATCGCATCGCACCAGACGTGGTTCAACGGCGCCTATCAGAAGCCTAGCAATGTCTTGACCACGATGGCGGTCGAACCGGCCCCGTTCCTAGAAACCTATCCGGAGTTTGTGCTCCCGGCCGCGCAGGCCGCAGCGTGGTTGGCAGACCGGCAGGGCGCCATCGTCGGCAAGGATCTGGCGAAGCGATACGGATGGAAGATCGGCGACCGGATCCCATTGATGTCGCAAATTTGGCGAGCGAAAGAGCCATGGGAATTCAACATCGTTGGAATCTACGACGGCGGGAAGAGCGTGGATAAGACACAGTTCTTTTTCAGGTATGACTATCTCGACGAGAACCGTGCCAATGCGCTCAAGGGCCTTGTCGGCTGGTACGTCGTCAAGATTGACGATCCCTTGCACGCGCTGGAGTTGGGCCGGACCTTCGATGCCATGTTTGCGAACTCCGGAGCCGAAACGAAAACCACCACCGAAAAGGGCTTCATTGAAGGCTTCGCCAAACAAGTCGGTGATATCGGCTCCATCATGATCGCGATTGCGTCCACGGTCCTGTTTATGTTTGGCTTGGTTGCTGCGAGCACGATGGTGCAGTCGGTGCGTGAGCGCACGAACGAGCTCGCCGTGCTCAAGACGGTCGGTTTCACCGATAGGAGGATCCTCGCTCTTGTCCTTTCCGAATCGCTCTTTATCACGTTGGTAGCCGGCGGCCTCGGCCTCGCCGTCGCGTGGATCATCGTGCAGGCTGGCGATCCAACCGGCGGTCTGCTTCCGGTTTTTACACTGCCGCCTCGTGATGTGGTGACGGGCGTCGCGCTGATGTTGTTGATGGGTCTGCTTGCAGGAGTCATGCCGGCCATGGGGGCGATGCGCCTTCGGATCGCCGACGCTCTCCGACGGAATTAGGAGGAACCGAGTGAAGTGGCTCAGACAGACGATTGCGGTGATGCTGCTCAATCTGCTAACGGTACCGAGCAGGCTGGGTTCTTCAGCCGTTGCCATTATCGGAATTGCGGGTGTCGTGGTTGTCTTTGTGTCGGTGCTGTCGATCTCCGCCGGGTTTGCCGGCGCGATGATAGGCGCAGGTTCTCCCGGGCGCGCACTTGTCATGCGAGAGGGCTCGGACACTGAGATGACCAGTGGGATCGACGGTACTGAAGCCACGGTCATCAAGGAAGCGCCGGGCATCCGGCATGAAGGTTCCACTGCGCTGGTATCGGCAGAACTCTATGTGATTGTCGACGTCCCAAAGAAATCGTCGCCGGACTCGCCAGCCAACGTCCCGCTACGCGGCATCGAGCCGCCTGGCTTTCAGACGCGCGAAGAGATGTCCCTCATCGAGGGCCGCATGTTCCGGTTCGGCACGAACGAGGTCATCGTCGGCAGGGCTGCGAACCGTCAGTTCGTCGGTTTAAATGTCGGCGACATGGTGGTTTCGGGTCAGAACCGTTGGCAGGTAGTCGGCATATTCGAAGCGGATGGCGGTGTGGCTGAAACCGAAATCTGGTGCGATGTTCACACGCTGCAGGGCGTTTACCGGCGCGTCAATTCATTTAGTGTCGTCATCGCAAGACTGGATACGATGAATTCGTTCGAGACTTTCAGCCAGTGGCTGATGACGAATCCGCAAGTCCACGTGACCGTCCGCCGCGAGAACGAATATTACCGGAGCCAGTCGGAGACGATGACGCGGCTGATCGACACGCTCGGGTTCGGCATTGCCACACTGATGGGCATTGGGGCCGTATTTGGCGCGATCCTCACGATGTATACCGCCGTGGCCTCGCGCACCCGTGAAATTGCAACGCTGCGCGCCCTGGGATTCAACACAGCGTCGGTCCTGCTGTCGGTCCTTGCCGAATCTCTGGTGCTCGGCGGCATTGGCGGGCTCATCGGGGGGACCGCAGCGTATCTTGCGTTCAATGGCTATCAGACATCGACCATGAACTTTCAGACTTTCAGCCAAGTGGCCTTCGCGTTTCGTGTCACGCCCAAGCTGCTGATGACCGGCTTGTTCTATGCGCTGTCCATGGGCCTTATCGGGGGCCTGCTTCCTGCGATTCGTGCGGCTAGGCTGCCAATTTCATCGGCCTTAAGAGAGCTGTAGGTTGTTTACAATACAGTTTCCGAGTTCGCAACCATCGCTACTATGGAAAATCTTTCAAACGAGCTGAAAAAGCTCAAGATCGACAAATCTCAACGTACCGAGTCGTATCGGGGCGGAAAGGCTTGGATCGTTCTCGTTGCATTGATTCTGGTGGCTGGCGGTTTGTTGGCCGTCCTCAATTTTCGCCGGCCCACAGCCGCCGCAATAGTGGACACCGTTCGCCCTCGTTCCGAAACCTCGTCTCACTCGGCTGTACTTGTCGCGACCGGTTACGTCATTGCGCATCACAAAATCCAAGTGGGATCGAAGATTGCCGGACGGGTTGCATGGATCGGTGTCGAGAAGGGTGACCGTGTTGTTCAGGAACAGGTAGTTGTTCGACTCGAAGATCGCGAGTATCGCGCTCAATTCGACCAAGCCCGCTCCGCGTACGATGCCGACCAGGCACGCTTAAGGGAACTCGAACGTGGCTCCCGGCCTGAAGAGATCGAGCGCGCGAAGGCCGAACTCGATCGGGCCCAAGCCCAACTCCGGACCGACGAAGCCCAGTTGAGACGCATCGAGGGGCTGGTCAAAGAGGGCGTTGCAGCTCCTCAGCTTCTCGATGAAGCACGGGGCCGCTACGATGCGTCCCGCGCCAACGTGGCCGCTCTCACCCACACATACGAACTCGTCCAGGAACAAATCGATACCGCCCGCTCCGAAGCCGAGCGGGCCAAAGCCGAGGTAGAGTATGCCAAGGCGATACTCGATGCCACGGAGATCCGCGTGCCCAGCAACGGAACGATTCTCGAACGCAATGTCGAGCGTGGTGAAATGGTCACGACATCTTTTGTCGGCGATCGCGGAGCCAAGTCTTTCGTTGTGACTCTGGCCGACCTCAATGACATTCAGGTGGAATTAGACATCAACCAGAACGATTTCAACCGCGTCTCTCCAAATCAAAAATGCACCGTTACCACGGACGCATATCCGGACCGTGTCTACGACTGTGTTGTCGATGAAATCGCTCCGGAAG
>QHXA01000596.1 GCA_003222755.1 Acidobacteriota bacterium | reverse complement strand
AGGCTCTTCTCAACCGCGCTTTCGCGCGTTCGGCCGCCCCAACCTTCTTGGTTGGATCGAACGTTTCCAGATCCTCCAAGAGTTCCGTGACGCTTTGGTACCGCTGCTCGCGTTCGATCTGGAGACATTTGTTGACAATGTCATTGGCGCCTTTCGGAACCGTCTTATCAATTTCAGCCGGCGGAATCGCGCGTTCCGTTGTGCGCTTGAACATCGTCTCCAGCACGGTCTTCCCCTGGAACGGCAACTTCCCGGTCAGCAATTCGTAGAAGATCAACCCGACCGAGAAGATGTCGGAGCGGGCATCCACGTTCTCTGTTTTTGCCTGCTCGGGCGACATGTATTCGGGAGTGCCGAGGAAAGAACCGGTCTGCGTGACGCCGCGCGATTGGCCCGAGTGGGCGATGCCGAAGTCCATCACGACGATATGCCCCTCTTTGTCAATCATGATGTTCTGCGGCTTCAAATCGCGATGCACGACACCCGCAGCGTGCGCGGCTTCAAGGCCCTGGCAAACCCGACGAAGGATTCCGGCAGCCTCGGCAGGCGGCAATTTGCCTCGCTCCGAAATCAGACTCTTCAAGTCCACACCGTCGATGAAGTCCATGGTGATGAACTTCGTCGGTCCGTCCTCACCAATATCAAAGATTCGGACGACGTTTTTGTGGACGATGGATTGTGCGAGGAGCACTTCCTGCTTGAATCGTTTCAGCGCCGTCGGAGTCGACGCCATTTCTGGAAGGATCGTCTTTAGGGCAACGATGCGCGTAAGTTGACGGTCGAAGGCCTTGTATACCGCGCCCATGCCGCCGACACCCAGCAGGTCGACGATCTGATAACGTCCCGCCAGGATAGTGCCAGGTGGGAGCGTTTCCACTTGTTCAGTAGGTATCAGGGTGGAAGCGTCATCAGGCGCGCCAAACGTACGGTTGGAGCCTAACGTACGATCCGAGTCTTGCATTGGTTTTTACTCACTTCGGTGCAAAAAAGCGACCCTATTTTACACGACTGGGCACCGCGGTGCAGCAATTTGCCCTGGTTGCCTGGTTGCCGGGCGCCTTCGCGCCTTCGACCGCCTTACGCCGTCCACTGCTTCGACCATGCCCAGTTCACTGCAGCGCTTTCCGCACCGGCTCATCCACGACGCGCGCATTGAAGTAGTTCGGATACGTCGGCGGTGGCGCGGTGAATTCGTCCAGACTTACTAAGTCTTCCGGCCGAAGTTTGAGATCGGCGGCGCCGAGATTGTCCGGGAGCTGCGCGAGATTGTTCGCTCCCAAAAGGACGGAACTGACAAACGGTTTGCTCAGCACCCATGCGATCGCGACCTGGGCTGGCGTTGCTCGATACTCTGCGCCGATGGCGCGGAGGCGATCGACGATTTGATGGCCCTTCTCTTTGTCGTATGGCAGCATGTCGAAGCCGGTGAGCCGCCCGCCGTCACCTTTAGGATTCTCGCGAGTATATTTGCCGCTTAGAAAACCGCCTGCCAGCGGACTCCAGACGAGCACGCCGATGCCGGCGTCCTGAACGAATGGTACGAGCTCATGCTCGAGGTCGCGGCCGACGAGCGAATAGTACAGCTCCGCAGCCTTGAAGCGTGCCCATCCGTGTTCTCGCTGGAGGCCAAGAGTTTTCGCCGCGGCCCAAGCCGGCCAATTCGAAAATCCGGCATAACGGACCTTGCCGGATGTGACGAGGCTATCGAGAGCTTCAGCGGTTTCGTCAACAGGCGTGTAGGGATCAAAGCGATGAACGAGATAAATATCGATGTAATCGGTTCCGAGGCGGCGCAAACTCTCCTCCGCCGAAGCAAGGATGTGATGGCGCGACAGACCCTGATGAAGGAGTGCTTCGCCGCTGCGGAAACCCACTTTTGTTGAGATCACGACATCCTTCCGCCGGCTGCCCAATGCCCTGGCGAGGAACTCTTCCGATTGTCCGGCAAGTTTTTGATCCACTTTCGAGATGGCCTCGAATACGGTGCCCTTCGCTGAACCGAACGTCATTGCCCCGAATGCCAGTCGCGAAACGATTAGTCCTGTGTCGCCCAGCCTGTTGTATTGCATCGAAACCCTCCAAGACTTCCTCGCACCCTTTCCAGGGTGCGGCTGTCTTTGGTTTGAACACAACCGGGGGTTGCGCTCGCTCCCGCTCGCTTAACCCCCGGCTAATTTACTGGCGCACGCCTCCGGCGTGCGCAAAAATGGATACCGCCGGTACAGTAGAATACCTCGCGTTATGCCTCTCAACCTGCCTTAGAATACGGGAGAGAACTCAGAACTTCTTGTAAAGGAACGGATAGATGTCTACAGAAGCCGGCGGAATGAATGGAATACCGGTAGGCAAGGAAAACCTGGATCGGGTCAGTATCGTCAATGAGCCCGTGCCTGTGGCCGCGTTTCGGTCGTTCATCCCGGCCGGTGTCCGATTGCGAGAGCTGACGCCGCTCCCGCTTATTATTGGCACGTTGTTGGGCATTGTCTTTGGCGCTTCCTCTCTGTACCTGGTTCTGAAAGTCGGACTCACCGTCAGCGCCTCGATTCCTGTTGCTGTCATTTCGATCACCTTCTTCCGATTGCTTTCCAAGCTCGGAATGCGCGATGCCACAATCCTCGAACATAACATTGTCCAGACTGCAGGTTCGGCGGGCGAATCGATTGCTTTTGGCATCGGTGTCACGATGCCGGCAATCTTGATTCTTGGGTTCGATCTCGAATTGACACGCGTGATCCTGGTGTCCATCCTGGGCGGACTGCTTGGAATTCTGATGATGATTCCGCTGCGCCGGGCCTTGATCGTTGCGCAGCATGGGCAGCTCAAATACCCGGAAGGCACGGCCTGCGCGGAAGTTCTCAAGGCCGGCGCATCGGAGGAATCGCGCACTGCGGCAATGCAGGATACGCGCCACCGTGGCGTAGTCGATCAAGCAACCGCTGGCGGCAAAACGATTCTGTCGGGATTCGCCATCGGCTTCCTTTATTACGGTATTCAGTCGATCTGGAAGACCTGGAAAGAATACCCGACGAAAGTCTTTGGACGTCCATTTGAAGCTGGCTCCGTCTCGATCGAAAATAATCCGGCACTCCTCGGCGTCGGTTACATCATTGGCCCGCGTATCGCCTCGATTATGGTTGGCGGCGGTGTGTTGTCGTACCTGGTTCTGATCCCGGCCATCAAATACTTCGGCAGTGGCTGGGCCACGCCGCTGGCGCCTGAGACAGCAAATCTGATCAAAGACATGAGCGTTTCTCAAATTCAGAAGGCGTATGTCCTCTATATCGGCGCCGGAGCTGTGGCGGCCGGCGGCATTATCAGTCTGATCCGCTCATTACCCGTGATCTGGAGCGGCTTGAAGGGCGGCCTTGCCGACCTGCGCGCAACAAGGGCGGTAACAGCCGGCGCCCCGCGAACGGATCAAGACCTTTCGATGAAATTCGTTCTTGGCGGAATCATCGCTTTACTGCTGGCGATCATGATTGTCCCGCAGCTCAATCTCCGCGGAAACATCCTCGGGGCGCTGCTGATTGTGGCTTTCGGATTCCTGTTCGTCACGGTGTCGTCACGACTAACTGGTGAGATCGGGTCGTCATCGAACCCGATTTCCGGCATGACGGTCGCTACGCTATTGCTCACGTGTCTCGTGTTCTTGATCATTGGCTGGACAGCGCCACCGTATTTTGTAACGGCATTATCGATCGGCGGCATCGTCTGCATCGCGGCCTCAAACGGCGGCACCACATCGCAGGATCTGAAAACCGGATTTCTCGTTGGCTCCACGCCGAAGTTGCAACAAATTGCGATTCTCGTAGGAGCGCTCGCTTCCGCTCTAGTGCTTGGCCCGATTCTCCTCACCATGAACCAGTCCGGCACCGTTTACGTACAGGTTGCGGGAAACAAAGACTTCAAGTTCCAGCCCGGGTTCCGTTTCACACCGGACGAGTTCCTAAAGGACGGCGATCAATCGAAACGAGACAGGGTGCAGGGGCCGCAAGCCGCAAACGATCCGAACTCCTATTATGTTGTTCACAAAACCACGACAGAAAATGGGCCTGCGGGACGGTATCTGGTAAATGACCAAGGCGTGCCTGTGTATCTCGCCGATCCGGGCATCAATGGCGTGTACGATAAGCTACCCAACAGCAATCAGACTGTTGCCAAATTCACGGCGCCGAAAGCGACGCTGATGTCCTACATCATTAAAGGCATTCTTAGCGGTCAATTGCCTTGGGGCTTGGTGCTGTTGGGTGTGATGACCTCGATTGTGCTCGAACTGAGCGGCATCCCCTCGCTTGCCTTTGCTGTTGGTATGTATCTTCCGCTCTCATCGTCATCGCCGATTTTTGTTGGCGGGATGGTGCGATGGGGAGTTGATCGTTATCTCCGAGCGAAGCCCGAAAACCAAAACCTAACGCAGGACGAGATGGCGGCCAAAACGGATCAAAGTCCAGGCGTGCTGTTGGCGTCGGGTTACATTGCGGGCGCCACTCTCGCAGGCGTGGTCTATAGCTTCCTCAATTTGAGCGGGGGAGTCACTGCCAGACTCCGAGGGTTCGAAGAATGGGCAACCAACAACAACCCGTTTTTCGAAGGGTCGTACTCGGATTTGTTGGGCCTGATTCCTCTTGTTGTGCTGACGGTCGTCCTGTACCTGGTGGGGCGCGAGCTTCTCTTGAAACCCAGGCCATACGCGCAAGGAACACGGTGAGCTATCGCTTTTCTCTTCCCGAACGGTTGTTGCGGCGCCCGCAAGGTGTGTGGGCGCGAAGAGCGCTGTTCCAGGTTCATCTCTGGAGCGGCATCGCCGCCGGCATTTACCTGATCGTCATCAGCGTTACAGGTAGTGTCCTGGTTTTCCGCGTCGAGTTGCACAAGATGTTTTCCAGACCGCAGGTGACCGTCTCGGTGACTGGTGAGCGCCTCACTGACGATCAACTCAAGACAACGGCTACTCGTGCATTTCCCACTTACACGGTTACCAATGTGTGGCCTGCGAAAAGACCGGAGCAGGCTGTGGAAATCTGGTTGAGCCGGGATGCGGGAGGAAGAGCCGTGCACCGCCTTTTCGATCCGTATACGGGAAAGGATCTCGGGCCGCCGGACCCGGCGATGGTGCGATTCATCGTGTGGCTGGCTTCCCTGCACGACGACCTGCTCAATGGCGAGAAAGGACGCCGCGTGAACGGCATCGGCGCCATTCTGTTCACTATCCTGTGTTTGACAGGTCTCGTTATATGGTGGCCGGGTGTATCGAATTGGCGCCGCAGTCTTACCATTGATCTCCGATCGAATTGGAAGCTTTTC
>QHXA01000595.1:3003-6443 GCA_003222755.1 Acidobacteriota bacterium | reverse complement strand
TGAAATTGGGTAGCGGTTCACCGGGGCGATAAGAGAACGGACCCCGCTCGAATCGCACGATCGAATTCGGCAAGCGAGAACTGGTCGTTTCGAGGTGACACTGCATACATACTTCGAGCTGTCTATCCCCGCTTAGCCGCGCCGGATTCACAATCGCCTTGCGAATATCATCAACGCTAGCGGCCGGACTATCTGCTATCTCGACGTGTTTGCCGCCCGGACCGTGACACCTCTGGCAATCGATACCTTCCGGAATACGAGCGGGGAACACGGGTTCGGCGCCCGGCTGGCTGCTCTCCGGCGCAATGTCCGGAATGCCGTTGTGACAGAACATGCAACCGTACGTGACGGCCCGTGTGAAGCCGGGATGATCCGGGCGATCATAGCCGGGATTCATCGCCCATTTGATGGACGATCCGCCGTTTTCTGCGTACCACGCGAGCGGGAGTTCCACGAGAGTGTTGCGACTGGTCCGGTGAAGGAAGGCGCGCACGTGATTGCCGGAGCCCATCACGAAGTGGATCTCTTTCTCGAAACTGTTCGTCTCCTTCCCGTCGAAACCGATCTGATACCGCCGCTGGTAAAACCGTCCGCCCCGCTCGACCATTGTGAAATAGCTGTCGGAGGGTTTGTGGTAGAAGGTGATGGAATTTTTCGGATCACCGACTGTATTGCTGACTGTGGGCCGGCTGAATGAACGGCCCATGCCGGTATGCCGGTACGTTTCCGCGATATTCGCGTGGCAGTCGCCGCATACGACAGAATCGACGTAGTGATTTTCAGTGAGGTTGATTTGGGCCGCTTGCGGCGGGGCCGGAGTGGTTGAGCGACCGCCGCGGAGGAAGTAAATGGCGCCCGCCAACAAAACAACTACGCCAACGCTCGGGAGCCACCAGTACCGAAGCACCGGCCGATCTTAGAATTACAATCGCGCGCGATCAACGATTTTTTATCGCATAGCGAGGTCGGCGGTCACAGATCGCCGCTACAGAAAAGCCGCCGGTACCAATCTTGCTGTTACCGGATACTTCGCAACGCGATTTGTGTGCTAACGTTTAACGCCACTTCAAATTTCGAAGAAAATGGAGGCGATTGCTTATGCCAAAGTATTTGCTTCAGGGTTCCTACACATCGGAAGGCGCCAAGGGGTTGCTCAAGGAAGGCGGGTCGCAACGGCGAGCGGCGGTTGAAAAGAGTCTCCAGCCGCTCGGCGCCAAGATCGAGGCGTTTTACTACTCGTTGGGCGAGGACGATGTTTATGTCATCGTCGATGCGCCCGACAACATCACTGTGGCTGCGATGTCGATGGCCGTTAATGCCGCAGCCTCTGTGCGGCTAAAAACCACCGTACTCCTAACGACTCAAGAAATTGACTCCGCAGCGAAGAAGGGCGTGGACTATCGTCCACCAGGACGATAGTGTGGCTATGCTTTCATCACCCGATCCTATTTGAACGTATCGGCAAAATTACGCGATCCGTCGGCGGCGAAGAAGCTTATGGAATTCGCGAATCGCAATGCCGACGGACTCGAGGGGGCATCTGCGGTGGTTGGGAGATTGATGCCCTGGATTAGGTACAGCCGGCCGCGATTGAAGAACATATTAACCATCAGACGGCTCTGATCCGGGCAGTCGCCACCGCTGATGCTCTTGAACCACGCACGAACGGAATCGGCTGTCTGGCCGAGCCCGTCGGGAACGCGGCTGCTCCGGCAATTGAGAGTAATGAAGCGTCCGTAGATCGCCGCCCGACCCGGTTCGACACGGGACGTGGAAATGGACGTGACGTCGCCGAGTTGCGTCACGATGGATTCGGCCTCGCCGAGGAGGATGGCACCTTCCTCCTTGCGATCCAGAAGATCGACTACAGTCGCGACATAAACCGCGTGATCTTCTTTGACCGAATACATGTGGACGGTCGCAGACGGAACGAGCGTCGTTTTGTAATTGCCCGTGGCCGCCGACGGATCGGCGGGAAATTCGACGACAAATCCGAGTTGAGGCTGTGGATATTCCTTCCAGGCCGCCGCTGCACTCGACGCAATCAGGGTCGCAACAATCACACCAACGATTGGGCGCAAGGGGCACCTCCTTCAGCTATGTTCGTGTGGTGACTCATGGTATAAGAATGCAATCGAACCAGGAAATACAATCGACACTTGTGCGGCAACGCCGTCGTGCAGGGAGAAATGTCATGAATTTGAAAATTGCTTGCCTGATCGTATTTGCCGTAGCCGCTTTCACCATTCCGGCTCATGCTCATCATTCCTTCGCGATGTTTGATCATGAAAAGACGATCACCATCTCTGGAACACTGAAGGAATTCGAATATACGAATCCGCATTGCTGGCTGCACGTGGCAGTGGCGGACGCCACTACTGGCCGCACGGTCGATTGGGCGTTTGAAATGGGCTCGGTCGGTCAGGTCGCTGCCCAAGGCTGGAAAGCCGATACCGTGAAGGCGGGTGATCCGATCACTATCGAGGCCCATCCGATGAAGGATGGCTCGCGCGGCGGACAGTATATGTCCGCCAAGCTCAGCGACGGGCGCTCCTTCAAGCAAGCGCCCAACCCAAATCCGAACAACAACGCCGGGCGATAGTTTGGTAATTTAGGTGGAATGGATCTTGTTGCCGTCATTGAAGAGCTTCGGCACCGGGCGAAGGAGATGCAATTGCCGGATTTGCGCCGATTCATCTCGAACCTAAAACCGCACCGGTCCGAGATCGAGCGCTACATTCACTTCACCGACGCGCGATATGCACGGAATCTGGTCTTCAAGTGCGAGGATTTCGAATGTCTCGTTTTGTGTTGGAGGCCGGGGCAGCGCAGTCCGATTCACGATCACGCGAATTCGATCTGCGCAGTGTACACGCTCGAGGGCGTATTATCCGCGGACAATTACCGGAAGACGGCGAATGGACATATTCGCGTGGACTATTCGCAGGATTTCAAGCCGGGTTCAGTGCTGAGCATTCAAACGACGGAAATCCACCAGGTATCGAATCTTCAAGACACGGCGGATCTCATCTCGCTGCACTTCTACCTTGGCCCGCTGGAAAACAGTTTTTTGTATTCCGTCCAGCAGCCGATCCACGAACTATACCAGCGGACTTATACAAGAGTTTTCACGCTAGCAGACGGCATATAACTTGCCGTCAGTCGTCGACGTGTTCTGTTTCGACTTTCAATTTTTTCTTGCAGGGTTCACAAACCCAATGATGTTTGCCGTCAATAAATGCGTGGTAGTGGATACCTTCGCCATCATCTTCCGTGCAGAGATCGCATGTCATACGAATGCGATTTTATCCTAGTTGCGGTCCCAGTGGAGGGACCATTTCCTGCGCCCGCACCTGCGGCATCGGCAACTGCGATCAGGTTTTTCAATGCGAAATCTGTACTCGGAAACTGCTCGGCGATGTGTCTCGCATACAAATATT
>QHXA01000595.1:2399-2940 GCA_003222755.1 Acidobacteriota bacterium | reverse complement strand
GGCTCGAGGAATGCGCAGCGTAGCGCTTGCGGATTTTCCTTTGCATACACGGTGACCTGTTCGCGAAGTGCGGCTGTCGTGGCAATCGAATCGATGAATGCCATAGCTTTCCACGTCAGGGCCTCGCCGGCAATACCAATGGGCAAATTCGTCTCGAGGGCATAATCCGCGCCTTCGCAGGTAATGGCGTCCACGACCCGATCGATACTGGCCGGGTCGGTGAACGGGCTATCGGCAGTGACACGAACGATGATCTCGGCTTCGCATGCTCGGGCGGCGGAGATATAACGGCCCAGCACGTCGGATTCGCTGCCCCGAAAATTCGGGATACCGCGCTGCTCGCACTCTTCGATGATGACGTTGTCACGTTGATTTGTGGTGGTGGCGACCAGGACGGCGTCCAAGGTTCGCGCTCTGGAAATACGCTCGATGAGATAGGCGAGCAACGGTCGCCCCGCGATATTCAACATCACTTTTCCGGGCAATCGCGTGGACCCCATGCGGGCTTGAACAATTGCGACCGTTCTCAGTTTTTTCATCA
>QHXA01000595.1:1479-2326 GCA_003222755.1 Acidobacteriota bacterium | reverse complement strand
ATAACCGAATCCATGAACTCCGGCGAAATGCCGGCGGCCGGTCGCAGAGCGTGCAGCATGCTTGCATGAATCGTTTCGCCTGGCGCTATCGAGCGATTCGCATAAAGGGCGCGACGCGATGCCGTTTTGTTGCGAGTTTCCGCATCGGAGGCGAACTTGCCGCGTTTGCCGAGAAGGCTCCCGATGGTTCTCAGTTCTTCGATGTGAACTTTGAATGATTTCGCGTCCATGGAGACGGCGTGGTCCGGCGAGTCCCCGCGAGTTTCAATCATGAAGTGCCGCTCGATGACTTGAGCCCCCAGCGATGTTGCGACGATCGATCCTAGCGAGCCCAGGCTGTGATCGGAAAAACCCACCGGTATCCCAAAACGATCGCGTAAGAATTGCACCGATTTCAGGTTGAGTTCCTCAGCGCGAGCGGGATAGGACGATACGCAGTGGAGCAATACTATCTGCTCGTTCGATTGCGAATGCATCCAATCGATCGCCTTCTCGATCTCTTCAGCGGTGCTCATGCCCGTCGAGAGCAATACGGGCTTACCTTTGCGGCTCACGTGCTCAATCAGGGGCCGGTGGGTAATGTCACCGGATGCAATCTTGAAGGCATTCACACCGAGATCATGAAGGAAGTCCGAGCTCTCTTCGTCAAACGGCGTTGATAAGAATTCGATGCCGATGCGTTTCGCTTCTTTGTACAGAGCTCGAAAGGTATCGAACGTCAGTTCGAATTTTTTGAACCGCTCTTGAACATTCGGCGGATTCTTCGTCTGGCCGAGGTTGGCCGACCTGCTAGATGCCAACCGATCGGCACGGAACGTCTGAAATTTTACAGCGTCTGCACCCGCCC
>QHXA01000595.1:0-1458 GCA_003222755.1 Acidobacteriota bacterium | reverse complement strand
CCGCACTAAAGCCAGCGCTCTCTCCTTACTTCCTGCGTGATTCAGACCTGCCTCCGCGACGACATAGATCCGGCTTGGATCCTTTGCCAGCAGGGCATAAAGATTCTGATTTAGCTGTTCAGCCATAACTGCCTCCTTACAATGTGGCCAATTCCTGACAATCCTTTGCCATCGAAACTTGCGCTTAGCTGATGTGCTCACGAGTCCCGGCGACCATCTTTTGCCAGGACTCGAGAATCGGCGTGATCTCGTATTCGACGACGTCACAAATGGAACCCCAATATCGTTTTTCTTGCGCGCTCATCAATTGACTCAGGGCACGGACCAACGCCGCAGAGAATTCCTTGCGTGAAATCTCTGCATCCGCCGGTTGCATCCACCCAAGATCTTCGGAAAAGATGGTGAAGAACATGCGAATCGATTCGAGAAGCTGCGCCAGCAATGTGTACGCCTCCTCCTCTTTTCGATTCGCGAGCAAGCGAATGATTTCCTCGGATATAACAAGCGCGTTGCTGAGTTCGCGGTCAAGCTCAGCCAATGATTCGTGAACGACCTTGTCAAAATCTCCGCTGTGAACAGCGATGTTACCGATGGCGGTTAGTTCCTGTTCGCAGACGAGCCGGTCGCGATAGTTGTACGTTTCGTTTCCTCCGAGGTAGACATGCGTGATGCATTGGCCCGCCTGCAGGTGATTCGTTTCAATCCAATCGAGGAGGTCACCCCACGTGTCGATTTCCGCCGGAATGTTGATTTTCTTGTCATTGATCGTCACATCCATGTGCTTAGCTTTCCTTTCGAGGGCTGTTCACATCCATTGAACCCGTGTCCACAATCATGACTTCGTTATCTATAGATCTGACACTCTCGATCGCCTCAGCGACCCAATGCTGTTCATTTTGAATGATGATGCATAATGCGATGCCATGGCCGCCAATGGGGAAGGCACGCCGTTAACCAAAATGACGGAACATTCTCCTTTTCAGGGGCGCTTCAGGGATGGGCAACTAGATCAGGAAGGAACTGACAAAAAGTGCTAGCCCGGATGACAAATCACATCACTCGAAATCGACGAGCAGACTCGTGAGCATCTGGATAAGTCCAACAGAAGCATGGGCGCGAGTTCCACGTTACGCACTTACAAAGAAGGCCCGCTTAATCGTGGTCTGCGGGCCTTTTTTGTGTCTCTGCGTGTCTGGAATGTTTACTCAGCTTTCATGCCCTTTGAAATTTTCTCCAGCGTCTCTTTATCCGGGATTTGCGAAGTGACTGCGTTCACATTCTCATTCTTGATTGCTTCATAAATTTCATATCGATAAATCGAGATATGTGCCGGAGCTTTGATTCCGAGCCGCACGTTGTCCCGGCCGATTCGAAGCACCTGAATTTCGATCTCATTGCCGATGATCAGCTTCTCGTCCTTTTTCCGCGTCACTACTAGCATAAGATTCCTTTGATCGA
>QHXA01000554.1:3477-3892 GCA_003222755.1 Acidobacteriota bacterium | reverse complement strand
CAGGCCGTCTGGTGCGTGGCCGTGCCTGGCATACCGGCGTCATGCAAAAGCTCGGCAACGCCGCTCGTCGTGTCCACCTTGTAGTATCCAACTCGCGGTTTCTGCGGAACCATCGAAGTGACCAGGACAGAATGTCCATTTGGGAACCAAATGGGGGGTCCGTCATCCGAATTAACAGGCACCCGCATTTGGATTTCGCGTTCCTCCCCTGTTTTCAGTGATCGTGTCACGAGAACCCGCCCGTCACTTCTCGACGAGTAATACGCGAGATACAGCCATCAGGTGAGATTCCAGGCCGTGAATTCGCATTAATGGCCCGATCCGTTATCCGCGATGGCGTACCTTTCAGGTTCAAGCGATCATCAAGGTCTGCCATGTAGATATTGGTAATGACTGCATTCTGACCATAGTAGAG
>QHXA01000554.1:0-3446 GCA_003222755.1 Acidobacteriota bacterium | reverse complement strand
ATACCGAGTCTGTCGAAGTCGAAACCCGGGCTAAAGCCCGCGACTGCATATTCCGGCGGTCGAGGAGAGATCGAGGTCGCAGGAGGTCAGAAGATCGCGGTCGGTCCAGGCCATATCAATTTGATCGAAGATACGACCGGCAAGGGTCACATCACGCGAAACCTGGGTCCGGAGGATCGAATCGCGATTACGATCCCTCTTGCAGACCAGACCGTCAACTCTGCGCGGTGATAAACCGTTTTGACTTCGGAGCGGACAAACACGTAGTTTTACCTCAATCGGCAATTGACGTTTCAAACTGCCATACCTTCGAGTAAAGCTTCTGTAAGGCCTGGCGGGACACTACTCGCACCGCAATTTCATTAGCAAGGGCTTCGGTGTGAAGAAACGGATGATGGGTATAGATCCAGACGTGTCCTAGTTCGTGTGCCATCGCAGCCTTCGTTTCCTCATCGTCGAGATGGAGAAGAAAGTGAGCGTCTATTTTCACGAGAAAAGCGCCGTGGGTATCGGGCTGTACAGAAAAGGCACGCGTGTTCGTGTCGACAAGTTGGAGAATGATAGTCTGCGGAATGCCGAGTTGTTGCTTCAGTCCGTCGAGAATCTGCGTCATTCTTTCAATACCTGCCGGAACCTCGGCGGCCGAGGAAGTGCTTAATAGCGTGAACACTAAACCCAGAAAAAGAAACACGTAAGAAAAACCAAGCCGCTTGCACCGCTACTTGAAGCGTGATCTGTCGCTACAAAGCATCCTCATACGAATTTAGACGGTTGTTTTTTCGAACGTGGTATGCCGGTACCTCTGGAAGCCACGTTGGGAGCGGGTTTCAGCCTACGCGTAATTCAGGAAGAAACGCGGGCTAAAGCCCGCGACTACATACCTGGCTAAAAACTTGGTCGGGAGTACGCTGGGCATCGCTATGCCGCCAAGACCGGTACGGCAAATGCTTCACTGAAGTATATGAAGGGCAAATGCAGATTTGCTGCCGCTTCGGCGATTGTCCTGGCACTGGCAGCGGGTGCAGCGTCTTCCACAACTCCGAATCGCATTGCGCAAGCTATCGAAAACCGCTCCGATACGGGCGAGGTCAGGCCCGGTACTACTGCCGAGGCGCGGGTGGTGCGGGCTCAAATTCTACTCGATCGCGCCAGGTTCTCGCCCGGCCAGATCGACGGGCGTTACGGCGGGGATCTCGGCGTCGCTATTAAGGGGTAGTCATCGTCAACCAGACGTTCGTCCGGCGGTACATCCCGACGCCGAATCCGATCGGAACAATTGTCCGCACGATCGCGGAGCCCGGTTTCCCCTCAACGCTCTATCAAGTCGTCGGTGTCGTTAAGGATACGAAGTACACAAGTCTGCGCGATGACATGCCTCCGATCGCGTTTGTGCCTTTTACTCAAAACCCGCAACCGGCCGCCTTTGTAAGAATGGTCATTCGATACTCAGAATCCAACACCGATGTGATGGCCGAGATCAAACGTCGCATTGGCGAATCGCATCTCGGCATGACCGTTCAGTTCCGGTTGTTGCAGACTTTGACCGCGACGGCGTTACGCTGGAGCGGCTGATGGCGTGGTTATCCGGATTCTTCGGGATGCTGGCGGCACTTCTAGCCGTAATCGGACTCTACGGCGTGCTTTCGTACATGACCCAAAGGCGCAAAGGTGAAATCGGCATTCGCTTGGCTCTGGGCGCCACGCGTCTGCGCGTTTATTCCGCTGATCGTTCGCGAAACGGCAGTATTGCTCCTTGTTGGTATCGCGATCGGCGCGATCGTTTCCCAATGGGTCACACGCGCAATGCAGGGCCTGCTGTTTCAACTCTCACCGACGGATTTCCGAACCATGGTCGCTGCCGCATCGGCACTCGCGATCATCGCTGTATTTGCGAGTTATGTACCCGCGTGGCGAGCATCGCGAGTGGAACCGATGGTCGCGCTGCGGCACGAGTGAACTTGCGACAGTCACGTATTGGAGAAAGAACAAAGTGCAAACGCCGCAGAACCGCTAAAGGCAAAGAGGTGACAGATCCAGCAACAGTTTGCGTGAACCTAAAGTGCGCCGTCCATCGCTTTATCCGTGCGAGAAGCGTTCAGCGCACTTTTGCGAGATCCGCCACGGCGCTGACCAGCAGCTTCATCTTTCCAGGATCCGAAGACCGCTCCACCTCGCTGTTCAAGTGAGTCACGAGCTGCGTGAGCGCAGTACGGCGTTGCTGGCCAGACGCGCGTTCGGCGGCGGCGAGAGCATCGCGTGTTGACTTGATCCCCTCCGGCGAAAAGCCTTTCGAGCGTTCGAGCTGATCGAGATATGCCTTCGCGAGCGGAAAACTCGGAGGCCAGACGAACTTTTGCTGGTCCTGCGTGTTGTAGAAGGCGAAGTGCACGGTTTTGGCCGCTTCGAGTTCGTTTTGCGTGATGAGGCCGCTCGGGAGCAGCTCGAAGATCTCCAGACCACGCGCGATCTCGGAACTCACGATGACGCCGTTGTACCAATAGGCGGACCAGGAGCCGGCGAGGAGCAGTTTGTTCGCGTCTAGCGGACCGCGGTCAAAGAACGCGATCTCCTTCGGATGCGCTACATCGGTCCAGTCGAAAACCGTGATTCCGCCCTGATAAAACGCCTGCACCATCACATCGCGGCCCGGTATCGGAATCAGCGATCCGTTGTGCGCGACGCAGTTTTCCTTGTCCGTCTGCGGGGCGGGAATTTTGTAATAGCTGTGGAAGACCAGATTCTTGTTCTCGATGGTGAATAGCGCATCCGCGCCCCATTCCGGTTTATCGGTAGCGCGGCAGCGCGGCTGCGCTCCGCCTCCCCACTCATCGGAGAACAAGACTTTGGTGCCGTCATTATTGAATGTTGCCGAGTGCCAGAAGGACATGTTGCTGTCGCCTGCCATGTCGATCCGGAACGGATGCGCCGCGTCGTGAATATCGAGCAGCAGACCAAACCCGGCGCACGCGCCGCCGGCCAAACCGATTTCCGGATAGACCGTGATATCGTGGCACTGATTCGGGCCGGTCGGCGGAGCCGGCGGCGTTTTGCGGCGTTCCTCATCAGCACGCTGCGCGGCAAGCGCATCGGCATCGCCGCGTGCAGCGGCTTCCGCGCGAGCCGCTTCGGCTGCTTTCCGCACGGCCTCATCGATTTTGGCGCGCTCTTCATTGCGCGGCGGAACAGGCAGATTGTTGAAGATGCGGGGCGAGCTGACAATCGCCGCCGCGCTCGGTTTCGCCAGAGGCACCTTGATCACTTCGAGCCGGAACCGCGCCGAATTCGGATCGTCGCGTCCGCCGTCCTGACAACTTTTGAGCTCAGCTCCCGGCCGTACGTTCGCGGTTCCCGACACGTAGATGTAAACGTTGTTGGGATCGCCCGGTTGCGTCACGACCGTGTGGGTGTGCGATCCGCGGCACGTTTGCACACTCGTCACGAGCTTC
>QHXA01000553.1 GCA_003222755.1 Acidobacteriota bacterium | reverse complement strand
GGATGAATACGGCGTCGAGCACACCATTTGGACGGTCACAGATCCTGAGCAGCTCGAGTTTACGCAGGCGCAGATGGCGGATAAGCGATTGATCATCGCGGACGGTCACCATCGATACGAGACCGCGCTCGCCTATCGAGATGAGATGCAGGGCAAGAACGGAAGCGATCGGATCCCGATGACCTTCTTCAATATGAATAGTCCAGGGTTGACGATTTTGCCCACTCATCGCGTGCTCGCAGGGCTGCCCGAATTCGACTCCAAGAATTTTTTCAACCGGGCGGCGGAATTCTTCGATAACTCGGAGGGCGAGGGTGTGATCATCGGAGTTTTCACCGATGGCCGTCTGACAAGCCTACGGCTCAAGCGTTCGGCTGATCTTGCTGTACTGATGCCCGATCTCTCGGAGAAACAGCGGAGTCTCGATGTGGTCGTGTTGCATCGATTGCTGCTGGAGAAGTGCCTCGGCATCATGGAAGACGCGGTGAAGAAGGAGAGCTATATTCGATACTTCCGCGAACGCGATGCCGCGATCACGGCGGTGCGAGAAGGCAGGGCTCAGGTGGCATTTCTTCTCAACCCAACCCGTCTCGATCAAATCCGCGACATTGCCTACGAAGGCGATGTCCTGCCACAAAAGTCGACTGATTTTTATCCAAAGCTATTATCGGGCCTGACGATCTACGCAATGGATAGCCGACCTTAGGTGGCGGCTAACGCCGATCGCGCGCACCGCGGAGCGGTGCACGGAAATTAGCCAGGGGTACCCGTTTTTGCGTACCAATGGAATACGTCGACAACTTAGGAATCCGCACCCTGAAAGGGTGTCGAGGACTCGTCGCACTCTTTCCAGGGTGCGGCTGTGTTTGGGTTTCAGGCGACCGGGGGTTGCGCTGGCTTGCGCTGGCTTAACCCCGGCTAATTTCCTGACACGCCTCCGGTGTGCGCAAATTGGTTTAGTCCGCCACCCGCACATCCACCAGATTATCGTAAAAGGTAGCGCCGCCGCCGAGGTCGGTGACTTCTTCGGAAGTCGTACTGTTCGCGTTGCGTCCGCCGGGCACGAGCTTGTTCCACCAGATCGAGGGGGCCGACACCACACCGGGACGGGTTCGGTTCGTCACAACGGCTTTCGCGAGAAAGCTGCCGCGGGCGTTGAAGATCTCGACGGGCGCGCCATCCTGAATGTGGCGCGGCTGGGCATCCGCTGGATGAATTTCAAGTGTTGGTCCAACTTCCTTTTGATGAAACACATTCACAAACGTGGAATTCAGAAAGTGATGCGCGGGCGGCGATATTAAGACGAATGGAAATTCCTTCGCGAGTGATGGGTTGGATAACCGGTCTTCGCGCGGTGCGATGTAGCTTGGCAGCGGATCCAGATCCTTGAGACGCTCCGAATAGAATTCGCATTTACCGGATGGGGTCGGAAACCCGCCTCGAGCGAATGGAGCATCGCCGACTTGAAGTGGTGCCCAACCTTTGCTTTGCAGCTCCTCAAGAGTGACACTCCCGTTCAAACCTTCGAGTGCCTGCTGCACCATGTCATCATCCGAGTCCTTGAAACATGCATCATCAAAGCCCATACGCACTGCCAGCAGCCGGAAAATCTCGGTGTTGGGCCTGCTCTCACCCAGCGGCTGAATAGCCGGCGTGTTCAACATCGCATACGTGTGGCCGTAGGCGCGGTGGATATCCAGGTGCTCGAGTTGCGTCGTGGCGGGCAGGAGGATATCCGCATAATCTGCCGTGTCGGTTTGAAAGTGTTCAAGCACGACTGTAAACAAATCGCCTCTCTTTAGCCCAGCCAGCACGCGCTGTTGGTTGGGCGCGACGGCTCCCGGATTGGTGTTGTACACGATCAGTGCCCGTACCGGAGGGTCCGCATCGGTGAGGGCTTGGCCCAACTGGCTCATATTAATCGTACGCGGCTTGCCCTGAATCAGGTCTGGCCGTTCGAGGGCCGCGTAATTGTATTTAAAAAATCCGCTTGTACTGAGGACCGCGCCGCCACCGGGATGCCGCCACGCGCCGATCAACGCCGGCAAACAGAAGATGTTCCGAACGGCCATTCCGCCGCCTGCATGGCGCTGCAAGCCGTAATTCACACGGATGAACGCCGGAGCGTTCGTCGCATACTCGTGCGTGATCCGCTCGATCGTTTCTTCTGAAATGCCCGTGATCTCACTGACGCGAGACGGCGGATACTCTTGAACGCGCGACTTCAACTGATCGAATCCGACGGTGTACCGGTCGATGTAATCCTGGAATGATGATGTGCATCATCGCAAGAGCCAGCGCGCCGTCGGTTCCCGGCATGATCGCAATGTGCTCGTCGGATTGCTCGCCTGTTCGGGTCCTCAGCGGATCGATCGTTACGATCTTGGCGCCCCGCGATCGCGCCTTCAGGATGTATCGCCATAGATGGATGTTGGAGGTGATGATGTTGGAGCCCCAAATCAGAATGTAGTTCGCCTGATCCACTGTTTCAGGATGGGTGCCTACGGATGCGCCAACTGTGTACCGCATCCCGAACATGCCGGCTGTAGAGCAAATGGTCCTGTCGAGCAGTGATGCGCCGAGCCGGTGAAAGAAACGCCGATCCATGCTGCTGCCTTGCAGCAAGCCCATTGTTCCGGCGTAGCTGTACGGGAGAATCGATTGCGGATTTTCGCTTGCAATCGGTTTTAGTTTGGCCGCTATCGTGTCAAGGGCCTCATCCCAGGAAATCCGTTCGAATTTACCTTCGCCTTTTCGGCCAGCCCGCTTCATCGGGTAGAGCAGCCGGTCCGGATGATACGTGCGCCTTTCGTAATGCGCGACTTTTACACATAGCCCGCCGTGCGTGTATGGATTTGCCGGATCGCCTTTGACGCGGACTGCGCGTCCGTTCTCGTCAACCTCGACCAGCATGGCGCAGGTATCGGGGCAATCGTGGGGGCAGACGGCTCGAATAGTTTTCATTTCGCGAGATTCCCAGTCTTTGTCGCCTCTTCTTTCATGCGGGCGACAAGTTCTTCACGTCTGTGATAGAGACCCTTCGCCTTTCGGGGCTTTCGTTTATTCATCGCATATGCCGTCAAGAGCGGCAATGCGACAGTGGAGTCCAGATAGCACACGACCGCGTCTGGCAGGCGATCCGGGTCGACTTTGCCCCAGGTGACCGCTTCGGCCGGCGTCGCGCCGGAAAGCCCGCCTGTGTCGACGCGCGCGTCGGTGAATTGCAGGTAATAATCGTGGCCCTTCTCATTCAGGCCGAGAACCTCTTGAATCTGGGGTTCCGTTTGGAGCACAAAGTTTTTTGGAGATCCGCCGCCGACAATCAGGACGGCGCTTTTTCCGCCGCTCTTCTTCGCGCCGTAAACAATCGCCGCGGTCTCATTCACATCCGCATTCACGTCGAACTGGAGTCGATTGCCCTCGAGCGCCTTTGCTGCGACGTTCATCCCGATCGAACTATCTCCCGGCGAGGATGTATAGATTGGAACGCCCAATTCGTGTGCGGCACCGAGCAGCGACTTGTCTTTCAGGCCAAGCACATGGCTGCGTTCGAGCACGTACTTGCCGGCGCGATAATGAAATTCCGCAGTGCTCATCGTGTGCTGGAATTCCGGTGCACTGATGATTTCGCGGAAGAATTGGTCGGTCTTTAACAGGACCTCGTAATGAAAGAAAATGTCGTAAATCCGGACCACGCCTTCTTCGCGCAGGACACGGTCATCGAGGCCGGCCAGACCGCGCCGCATTTCGAGGCCGATGCCGAAATGCGTGTCGTGATAGACATTCGCACCCGTTGAAACAATCCAGTCGATGAAGCCGGTTCTCATCAGGGGAATGATGGCAGCCATGCCGAGACCGGCTGGCGTCATCGCGCCGGAAATACTCATCCCCACTGTGACATCGTCCGCCAGCATACGCTCGACGAAAAGGTGGCAGGCTTCGCGGAATCGCGCGGCATTGTACGCATTGAATGTTGTATCAATGAGATCAACGATCGAGATATTCGCCTCGATTGGAGGCGGTTCGATGCGCTGGCCGTGCAAAAACCGGCTTTGATTATTCATCGCCGAAAATTGTATACGATCTTTTTCACTTCGCAGCGCAGGGGTTTCAGTTTAAGACGAGTCTGACTTCTGCGGTTTGGGTGCTCATCGAGATCGATTATAGCGGCAGCCAAGTGCTGTAACCACGCGCTGCACAAAAACCCATATAATTTTGTGCATGAATGAAGCACATATCGAATCGCTCCAAAGGGCATTGCAACAGGACAAGCTGGACGGATGGCTCTTCTACAGCTTTCGCGGCAGCGATCCCATTGCCGAAAACATCTTGAGATTGGACCACGCGAAGTTCACCACACGACGGTGGTTCTATTTCGTACCCGCAGTGGGTACTCCCCAAAAAATTGTTCACGCGATCGAGACTGGTACGCTCGACAGTTTGCCCGGGGACAAACATATTTATCTGCCGTGGCAACAGCTCCATCAAGTCCTTCGTGAAACACTCCGAGGCGCAAAGAAGGTGGCGATGCAGTATTCGCCGTTGAACACGATTCCTTACATCTCACGGGTTGATGCCGGCACCGTCGAATTGATTCGCAGCTTCGGCGTGGAGGTTGTTTCATCTGCGGATCTGGTTCAGGTTTTTGAAGCTGTTTGGAGCGACCAGCAGCTTGAAACCCATTTGTATGCTGCGAAGCACATGCGCGAGATCGTCGATGAGATTGTGAAGGAAGTTCGAAGGCGCGTTCTGGGCAAGGTTCCAGTGACTGAGGTCGAGATCCAGGAGTTTATCCTGAAGCAATACGAACAGCGCGATCTTACAGCCGCACATCCTCCGATCGTTGCGATCAACGCTCATAGCGCCGATCCGCATTACGCGCCCAATCTCGACGACAATTTGCCGATGAACAAAGGCGATTTTCTCCTGGTCGATATGTGGTCCAAACAGCAGCTACCGCACGCCGTTTACGACGACATCACCTGGACGTTTTTCATCGGTGAAAGCACGCCTTCGGAACATCAGAAAATTTTCAACGTGGTCCGTGACGGCCGCGACGCTGCTATCAGAGCTGCACAACAGCGTTATCCCACTGATGAGGTTCTTTACGGTTGGCAAATTGACGACGCGGCGCGCCAGTCCATCACGAAAGCCGGCTACGGCGAGTATTTCATTCACCGGACGGGTCATTCGATTCATGAAGAAGTGCACGGCAACGGCGCCAACATCGACGAGCTCGAGACACAGGACAACCGCCGCTTGATGGCTCGTACATGCTTTTCCATCGAGCCCGGCGTTTATCTGAAGGGGACCTTCGGTGTCCGTAGCGAGGTGGATATATATCTTTCAGAGAACGAAGCCATTGTGACGGGTTTGCGACAGAACTGATACCGATACTGAAATGACCTTCCTAATTCTAAGGGAGCTAATGGATGCGAGTACTACTCATGATCGCTTCACTGTTGTTGATCGATGACAAGATCGCCGACCGGCTTTGGGAATCCTCAAAAGTCGTTGATGAATTGATCAAGGCGCCGGATTCCGATATTCCGAGAGACCTACTCAAGAAAGCGGAATGCGTCGCGGTGATTCCAGGTCTGAAGAAAGGTGCTTTGGGAATCGGCGGTAACTATGGCCGAGGCGCGGTGTCCTGCAAGAAGAATGGAGGAACGGGCCCGTTTGGTCCACCCGCGATGATTTACGTGACCGGCGGCAGCTTTGGAATTCAAATTGGCGGTCTGGAGACGGACGTGGTGATGCTCTTCATGACGCCGGACAG
>QHXA01000552.1:7185-7483 GCA_003222755.1 Acidobacteriota bacterium | reverse complement strand
CGGGATCGGTCCGAGAACGAACCTACCATTCCAACACGTTGGGTTTTTACGCACAGGATGATTTCCGCGTCCTGCCCAATCTCACATTCAACCTCGGGTTGCGCTATGAGTTTCTCACGGTGCCGAACGAGGTGACCGGTCATGGATCGGCTTTGCGGGACATCCAGCATGACGACAAAGGCACGGTGGGAGATCCCTTCCGCAACATGTCTTTGCTCAACTTCAGTCCTCGGCTCGGCTTTGCCTGGAACGTGACTGGAGATGGCAAAACGGCGGTCCGAGGCGGATTCGCTGAACT
>QHXA01000552.1:0-6884 GCA_003222755.1 Acidobacteriota bacterium | reverse complement strand
GGCCGGAAGTTCTGGACCGGCAATGACCCGCGCGTCAATCCCAATTGGAGCGCCATCGAGCTACATACTGCCGCAGGCAACTCGTGGTACAACGCCCTCCAGTTCGGTGTGAACAAACATTTGAGCAAAGGGTTGCAGTTCCAAAGCTCCTACACCTGGTCGAAGGTTTTGGATGAAACCCAGGGACAGGCCGGGGCGGACAATCAGGTTTCCAGCATCTTTGGCGTAGACCCAAGCAATCGGCGGCTAGACCGAGGCCCGGCTGATTTTGATTTGAGGCACAACTGGCAGTTCAATGCGATTTATCAGTTGCCGCAGCCATTCCGGGGCCGAGCGCTCAGCGCCGTGCTGAATGGTTGGCGGGCGAGCGGGATCTTGTCGGTTCAGAGCGGCTACCCATTCACGCCCTCGCTGAGGACCAACCGCTCCCGCTCCGGCGTGAACGCCGGTGGAGGCGGACAGGGAGCGGGCAATATCGACCACCCGAATCTCGTGCCCGGACGCAACAAAAAGAACATCATCCTCGGGGGACCGAACCGCTATTTCGACCCGAGCCTCACATGGTCATTTTGCCGAGTCGGCAGTACGAGCCTATAAAATCGCGATGACGCCTCCGACGCTGCCCGTGGTGCTGTCGGTGGACAAGTACCTGCAGGAATTACCGATACCGGAGGCCTAGAGTTTCGAGGGGAATTTTTCAACATTCTCAATCATCACAACTTTGCCATGAACGATGCCTTCCGCCAGGTCTTTGCTGGAAATGCAACCGGGGAAGCGCCGCTGCCGACAGCAGGCGTTATTACCACTACTGGCTCGGCTCGTTCGCGGCAGATCCAGTTGGCGCTGAAACTTCTGTTCTAGAGCAGGAGGAGTGCGATGAGCAAAACTGGGGCGCTTCCAGAAGTTCCGTCCGCGTGCGGGCGCCAATCCTGCAACTCTGATCGGCAAGCCTATCTACTCAGCCTGGCGATAAGACATAAATAACCGGTGAACACTATGAACAACTCCGAAGAAAACAATAATTCAGAACAGGGTTCCGTGGATCGCCGCAAATTCCTACAGATCGCTGCCAGCGGCGCAGCAGCACTGGCCGGTAGCACTACAGCGATGAGCGCGCAACAAGCGCGACCTCCGAGTGCGGAAATTGCTGTTAACGATGCGGGGGCACTCGCTCCAATCCGCGCGGGATCCGACTTCATGCTCGATGTAATCAAATCGCTGGGGTTTGAATATGTCGCCGCCAATCCGGGCTCCAGCTATCGCAGTCTGCATGAATCCACCATTAATTATGGAATGAACCGAGACCCGGAGCTTTTGACCTGCCTCCATGAAGAGGCTGCCGTTGCCATGGCACACGGCTACTTCAAGATTGAAGGCAGACCCATGTTGGTTTACGCATACGGCTCGGTCGGTTTGCAGCACGCCGCCATGGCGATTTATAGCGCGTATTGCGACCGTGTGCCGGTCATTCTATTCGTCGGGAACGACACCGACGCGATGAAGCGAGTGTCCAGAACGGATATCGTCCACACGGCACAGGATGTCGCCGCACTCGTCCGCGATTTCACCAAGTGGGACGATGCTCCCGCCTCACATGGTCATTTTGCCGAGTCGGCAGTACGAGCCTATAAAATCGCGATGACGCCTCCGACGCTGCCCGTGGTGCTGTCGGTGGACAAGTACCTGCAGGAATTACCGATACCGGAAGACGCCAAGCTGCGCATCCCCAAACTCTCCCCGACCTTGCCGCCGCAGGGTGACTCCGCCGCTGTCAAAGAGATCGCGAAAATGCTCGTCAACGCGGATTTTCCTGTGCTGGCCGTGGAACGCGCCGCCCGCACACCGGCTGGGCTCCAGTACCTGGTCGAGCTAGCAGAGCTTCTGCAAGCGGCAGTGGTCGATACCATCCAACGCATGAACTTTCCTTCGCGCCATCCTCTCAACCAGGCCGAGGGCAGAGGTCCTGATCTTTCGGTGATTTCCGACGCCGACGTCATTCTCGCTCTGGAGCATCCACTGCTTTGGGGTGTCATCAATGCAGGAGGTGAGGAAGGTGCCCCGTCGCGATCAAGACTGAAGCCGGGCGCCAAGCTGATCAGCATTAGTTCNGGGCGGTATCAGGAAGTGGACATGGCGCTGGCCGCCGACGCCGAGGAGACGCTTCCGCTACTGATTGAGGAGGTCAAGCGCCTGATCACCAGCGATCGCAAGAGAGCTTTCGAGGCACGCGGAGCGAAGTTGGCTGCGGCCAGTCAACGGCGAATGGAACAAAATCGTGTCCAAGCAACCTATGGCTGGGACGACAGCCCGATCAGCACCGCCCGAATCGCAGTCGAGTTGTGGTCTCAAATCAAAAACAAGGATTGGTCGTTGGTTTCACGAAGTGATGCAATGAACGGCTGGGCGCAGAGGTTTTGGAAATTCGAGAAGTACTACCACCACATCGGCCAATCCGGTTCGGTCGCCATCGGCTACAGTGCACCAGCTTCGGTGGGCGCAGCGCTTGCGAACCGGAAGTACGGCAGGTTATCGATCAATCTCCAGCATGATGGCGATTTGATGTATCTGCCAGGAGTGCTATGGACGGCCGCTCATCACCGGATTCCGATGCTGACCATCATGCACAACAACCGCGCGTACAACACGGAAGTGATGCAAGTGGAGCGCATCGCCGGCCTGCACCATCGCGACATCGGCAGGTGCCGTATCGGAACCGCGATCGAGGATCCCAATATCGATTACGCCAAATTGGCACAAAGCATGGGCTGGTATGCGGAAGGCCCTATCACCGATCCGAAGGAACTGGGCCCGGCTATTCGTCGCGCACTGGCAGTCGTAGAAAAAGGTGAGCCGGCTTTACTGGATGCTGTTACACAACCAGTGTAAAAGGAGGCTCAGGTGAACCGCATATTTGTGTTCGTGCCGGGAATTTTGGCAACACTGCTGGGCCTCGCTGTTCCAGTACTCAAAGGGCAGGCTCAGCAACAGCCTCGGCGGGCGGAAGCTTCTCCTGCGGGCAACATCGAGAACGGAAAGAAACAGTTCAAAACGCACGGCTGCGCAAGCTGCCATAGTTATTCGGGTCAGGGAGGAGCCGGCGCGCGGCTGGCGCAAAACCCGATCACGTTGCAGGCTTTTGTGAATTACGTCCGCAAGCCAAAAGGTTCGATGCCTCCATTCGGAAATCAGGTAACGGAAACGGAGCTTGCGGACATCTATGCTTTTCTAAAATCGGTACCGCCTTCACCTGATCCTAAAAGCATTCCGCTGCTCAACCAGATTGATTAATGTAGTGTCGCTAATCGCAAAATACACAAGGAGACTCATGCAAGGTAAGATCGCCCTCGAAGAGCACTTTGCCATCGCGGACACCATCAATGAAGCTCATGACGCCAGATATGCCGGTTGGTTTCCCGCATGGCCCGATATCAAGCGGCGCCTGCTCGATTTGAACGATCTGCGTTTGCCGGAAATGGACAAACATGGAATCGAGCTGGTAATCCTGTCGCTGCACAATCCCGCGGTCCAGGGCATAGCTGAAGCCAAGCGTGCCGTTGAGGTCGCGCGAAAGGCCAATGATCTACTGGCGGAGTTCATCGCAAAACGGGCAGATCGTTTCGCCGGTTTCGCAGCGTTGCCGATGCAGGATCCGGATGCCGCGATAACCGAGCTGACGCGATGCGTCAAGGAATTGGGTTTCAAAGGGACCATGGTGAACGGATTCTCGCAGGTTGGGGATCCAAACACTGTCGTGTATCTGGACGATCCGCGCTATTGGCCGTTCTGGGCGAAGCTGGAACAGCTTGACGTCCCCTTGTACCTCCATCCCCGTGATCCGCTACGAAGGTCACCCGTGGTTTATGGGTTCGGCCTGGGCGTTCGGTGTGGAAACCGCGATCCACGCGCTGCGTCTGATGGCGAGCGGACTTTTTGATCGATACCCGCGTGTCCATGTCATCCTCGGCCATCTTGGCGAAGGTTTGCCTTACATGATCTGGCGGGTTGATCACCGCATCAGTCAAACACCACGCGGTATTCCCGCGCGTCGAAAGATGGCTGACTATCTCGGCGACAACTTCTATCTCACCGTCAGTGGAAATTTCCGCACGCCGTCGCTTATCGACGCCATATTAGAAGTGGGCTCCGATCGAATCATGTTCTCGGTCGACTATCCGTTCGAACAAACGATCGAGGCTGTGAAATGGTTCGACGAGCTCCACATCTCCGAGAGGGACCGTCTGAAGATAGGTCGCACGAATGCCGTGGCCCTATTTAAGTTGGGCGGCAGCAGCATGGCCGCTTCTCGCTGACTCATACAATGAGTTGGCAAGGCCTGGCCGAAATCGCTCCAAGACTGTCGGACATAGAAGTTCGCTTCGAGAAACGCAAGCGATTCCTCGGTCTCTGGCTCGGGCCTCTGCTCTTTATCGTGGCTGTGCTGGTCCCTCCTCTGCAGAATGCGTCGGCCGTCGGGATGCGCACATTCGGAATCTTTTTGTGGACGGTGACGTGGTGGATCTGTGAGCCGATCCCGATTCCAGCGACGTCGCTTTCGTCTCTGGCCATGCTGGTTCTGAGTGGAGTTCTTTCCGTCGACGCGGCTTTCAGTACGTGGTCGAACTGGATCTGCATATTCCTGATTGGGGCGTGCATCATTGGCCATGCGATGGGAGTTCACGGGCTGACACGCAGAATTGCTTACAGCATGGCGTCGTTTCGGCTGGTGGGAGGCAATCCTTGGCGTGTCCTGCTGATGTTTGGGCTCGGTTCGGCGCTAATGAGTTCGATGCTGTCTCACGTGGTCACGACGATGATTTTTATCTCGATTGCAGCTGGACTCGTCAAGACACTCGGATTTCAGCAAGGCAGCCGTTACGCTGAAGCGATTTTCCTCGCTATTGCGTGGGGCTCCAATATGGGTGTCGTCACTCCTGTGGCAGCGCCCACCAATCTCATTGCCGTTGGCGTGGCTCAGTCGATGGGCTATCGAATCGGGTTTCTTCAGTGGGTGGTCATTTGTCTGCCGGTGTTCTCGATCACATTGGTCGCAATGTTTTTGGTTCTGCGCTATGTCATACGGCCGGAGATGCCGGATTGGCCGCTGTCCCCCACCTTTTGGGCGGGCGAGTTGAGAAAACTGGGTCCGCTAAGTCGTGGAGAAAAAATTTCCGGTGGCGTATTCGCCACTGCAATGACCTTGTGGATATTGCCGGATGTACTTCCTCTGTTCCTTACCGGAGGAAAACAAAATCCATTGAGCCTTTGGGTAAGCCAACATCTGGATTGGTCCGTGACCGCCATATTGATGGCCACGTCACTGTTTCTGATTCCGGTGGATTGGAAAGAGCGAAAGTTTGCCATGACCTGGGATGAAGCGGTCAAAGGAGTTGAATGGGGAACGCTGACCCTGAATGCGGCAGCGCTTGGCCTAGGTGGCGCCATCGCCGACAAGAAGCTGGGACTGGGGCAATTTTTCGAACATAGCATGTCCGCCGTTGTCTCACCATCGAGCCAATTCCTGTTCGTGCTCGCCGTGGTCGCCTTTACAGTGATTGTCGGCGCCTTCATATCGAACATCGCGATCATCGCCATGGTCGGCGCAGTCGTTCGCGTGGTCGCGCCCGCCGCAGGAGTGAATCCCGCGGCGTTGATGATTACGGCTGCGATAGCTGCCAACATGGACTTTGCCCTTCCTATCGGCACACCGCCGAGTGCACTGGTCTTTGCCAGCGGCTACGTTCGCATCGGCAGCATGGTGAAGGGAGGAACGATTCTTGCGCTCTTGAGTATCCCTCTTGTCGCGGTGGTGGGTTTCTACTGGGGTACGTGGGTGCTTAGATAGGGGCGTTGCCGGCCTGTGAACTTCAGGCCGTGGTGGCAATTCTTCGCGGCGTGATTGGCGTGCTTGTTTTCGCTTGCGCGGCTGAAGCGGCACTGCCTATCCTTGGCGTCAGCACGATCAAATACCATTAATGTCCGGTGGCTGGCTGGTCACGATGATGTGGAGGGGACGCTCATGGCGATAGAACGCATCCTAAGTGTGTGCGCAGGACTGCTTGCCCTGATCTCGTTCGCATCTATGACGCGGCATGTCGCAGTCGCTTTGATAATTGGGATCTGGTTCGCCCTTGTGCCACGGCCGGCCTCGGCACAGAGTGCAAAATTCCAGATCGAGGAAGCGACGATTGAGAGTATTCAATCGGCAATCGTACGAGGGGAATTGACAGCGACCCGAGTAGTACAGCTCTATCTGAACCGCATCAAGGCGTACAACGGGACATGCGTCAACCAGCCGGACGGGGTACTCGGTGCGAGACCGATCACACCTATCAAGAACACGCGGCAACTCAATGCCCTGATGACTTTGAATTTGAGACCAGGGAAAAGAGAAGCGTTGGGGTTTGATCGTCGGAAAGCGCGAAGCATGACCGATCCTGTGGACAACGATCCGGCCATGCCCGATGCGCTGGAAGTGGCCGCGCAACAAGACGCCTACTTTGCATCAACCGGCAAGCTGATCGGCTCTCTTCACGGCGTCGTGTTCTCCATCAAGGACCAGTACGACACGTTCGATATGCGGACGACCGGAGGAATGGATGCCGATTATGCGAACGATCGTCCTCCCGACGACGCGACCTTCGTCAAGCGCCTGCGCGAAGCGGGCGCGATCATCCTGGCCAAGGCGAATATGGGAGAAATGGGAACACCGAACTCGCGAAGTTCCTTCGGCGGGCCCTTCTGTAACCCTTACGACACGACACGCACTCCCGGCACCTCGAGCGGTGGTTCGGGATCGTCTGTGGCAGCGAACCTGGTGACATGCTCCATCGGAGAGGAAACCGGAGGGTCCATACACCATCCGGCCAAGAACAACAACATCGTCG
>QHXA01000551.1 GCA_003222755.1 Acidobacteriota bacterium | reverse complement strand
ATTTGCCACCGGCGCAAAGCCATTCATTCCGTCCATTCAGAATCTTGGAAGCGAATCAGGAGGCCGATTCAAAGAAGGAATCTTCCTCTTCCGGACGCTCGATGATTCGCTCCAGATCATGCGCCACGCGAAGCATGCACGGAAAGCCCTGGTCATCGGCGGCGGATTGCTTGGGCTTGAAGCCGCTCGCGGTCTTTTGAATCGCGGACTCGAAGTGCATGTGGTCGAACTCATGCCGCACCCGATGGCCGTGCAATTGGATCCGCCGGCTGGCAGCGTGTTGCGCGCCACGTTGGAAGGCATGGGCATTCGGTTCCATCTCGGAAAATCCGTGGCTGCTGCGATGGGCAATGGGCACGTCGAAGGAGTCACGTTCAGCGACGGTGCGGCCGAATCCTGCGAAATGTTAGTGATCAGCGCCGGGATTCGTCCCAATGTCGATATTGCGAAAGCTGCCGGATTGGCCGTAGGCCGCGGAATTATGGTTGGTGATGATTTGGCCTGCACCAATGACCCTTCGATTTACGCAATCGGCGAATGCGCCGAGCATCGCGGCCAAACCTATGGGTTGGTCGCGCCTTGTTGGGAGCAGGGGCAGATTTTGGCCGACCGCCTGACTCGAGCGCGCGCCGATGCCGTGTATGCAGGCTCCAGTATCTGGACGAAGCTGAAGATTATGGGCGTCGATCTCGTCGTCCTCGGTAAGAAGGAACCGGCCGACGAGAAAGATGAAGTCGTCACATATGCCGATCCGCGGCGCGGCATCTATAAGAAGGTCATCGTGCGGGAAGGACGTCTCACTGGAGCAATCCTGCTTGGAGACAGCATCACAGCGCCACGGCTTCTCCAGGCGTTCCACAAAGCCGAACCGATTCCGGAAAATCCCGCAGAGTTGCTGTTCGCACTGACTTCCGCCGCGACACAGACGAGCGCTGCCGATGCGCCGGACTCGTTGCAGGTCTGCAACTGCAATGGTGTTTCAAAAGGCAAGATCATGGAGCACGTCAAGGACGGATGCAAAACGCTGAAGTCGGTCTGTGAAAGCACGCGTGCCGGAACCGGCTGCGGTTCTTGCAAGCCATTGGTCCAAGAAATTTTTGAAGCCGCTTGCGGTGGAACTGCGGTCGAAGATCCGTCTATCCACTACTACGTTCCCGGCGTTCCGCTGGCGAAACCGGAACTGGTCGCAAAGATCAAAGAACTACGGTTGCGAAGCGTATCGGCCGTGTTTTCAGCTCTCGCGAACGGCAAAGAAGACGTGAAGAGCAAGATCGGCCTGGCATCGCTTCTCAAAACGATTTGGGGAAAAGACTACCTCGACGAGCGCGACGCCCGATTCATCAACGACCGGGTCCACGCCAACATTCAAAAGGACGCCACATTCAGCGTCGTGCCCCGAATCTATGGCGGTGTGACCACTCCCCAGCAACTGCGAACGATTGCCGAAGTAGCGGAAAGGTATCAGGTGCCGATGGTGAAGATCACCGGCGGTCAGCGTATCGACCTGTTGGGCGTTCGGAAGGAGCAACTGCCGGCAATCTGGAACGATCTCGGCATGCCTTCGGGCCACGCCTATACCAAGGCTGTGCGGACAGTGAAGACGTGCGTGGGCGAAGAGTTTTGCCGTTATGGCGTCGGCGACAGTACGGGCCTCGGTATCAAGATCGAACAGAAGTTCCAAGGTATGGAGGCTCCGCACAAGATCAAGATGGCTGCTTCGGGCTGTCCGCGGAATTGTGCCGAATCGATGGTAAAGGATGTCGGTGTGGTCGCGGTCGAGGGCGGCCGCTGGGAAATTTACGTGGGCGGCGCTGCAGGATCGCGCGTGCGCAAAGGCGATGTGCTTTGCACAGTCGATTCCCACGATGAAGTGCTGAAATACGTCGGCCGGTTCATCCAGTACTACCGCGAAAACGGTAAGTACCTGGAACGCACGTATGACTTTGTTGAGCGGGTCGGCATCGAGAAAGTCCGCCGGGTTCTTATTCAAGATAGCGAAGGCATTTGCGCCAGGCTTGACGCGGAGATCGAGCGCGCAGCTCAAGCTTTTGAAGATCCGTGGAAGAAAGAAGGGTCGAATCCAATTCACCCGTCGCAATTCGCCGAAGTGTTGGAAGTTACTGTTTGAACACGCCGGAGGCGTGTAAGGAAATTAGCCGGGAGTTAAGCGAGCGGTAGCGAGCGCAACCCCCGGTTGTTTGAAAACAACGATCTCCGCACCCCAGCGGGGCCCCAGCGGGGTGCGAGGAATCCTCGAAGCACGCCTCCGGCGTGCGCAAATATCCAAACTCCAAGCGCGCACCGCGGTGCGAGACTGGATTCAAATGATCGCCACAACTTCACTTGGTAGTTTCACTGTTAACCTGGGCCCGCTCTCAAATATTCCGCGCGGCGAGGGCCGGGTGTTTCAAATTGGCGGCCAATCTATTGCTGTATTCCACACACGAGACGCGAACGTCTTTGCGACCGAGCCTACGTGCCCGCACAAAGGCGGGCCCCTGGCCGACGGGCTGATTGGAGCACAAAAAGTCATTTGTCCACTGCACAGCTTCGTTTTCGATTTGAGTACTGGACATCCCGTGGGAAATGGTTGCCGGGCACTGAAAACCTATCCGGCGACGGTTAATGCAGAAGGAGACATCCTGGTCGGCGTCGATGAAATCGTTTGACCGCAGCGCATTCCGCGTCGGATGTGTAGTCGCCTTCGCGGTGATGGCAACGATCTACGCAGGTTCGCGTCAGTTGAAAGATTTCGACTGGGCGCTCACGACCTATGCAGTCGGGACGATCTTCGCGGCCTTCGCCGTCGCCTATCGCTACGCGCAATGGGCACAACGTCCGCCGACAAAGATGTATCTGAAGCGCGGCCTGCAGATGTTCATGCGGCGGTCAGCCGTGGTTCCACGTAACACGGGCCGCCTCGGCAAGCTGCTTCTCGATAACTTCGTCCTACAGAAATTCATCACCGAGCGAAGCACCGAGCGTTGGATCATGCACGCATGCCTGTCATGGGGTGGCATGCTGGCGTTCGCTGTCACGTTTCCGTTGGTGTTTGGATGGATCCACTTTGAGAGCGTGGTAGACAATGCCGCGATTTACCGGGTCTTCTTTATCGGTTACGCCATGGAAGAGTTCGCCGTCAACAGCATGCGCGGCTTTCTTCATTTCAATCTGCTGAACCTCTCCGCAGTGTTGATGCTGTTTGGTCTCGTTTTGTCTGTGAAGCTGCGCATGAGCGACAAAGGCGAGCTTGCCATACAGACCTTCGCCGACGACGTGCTTCCGCTGCTGCTGCTGTTTACCGTGTGCGTGACCGGTCTGATGCTTTCGGTCAGCTCGAATTTCATGGCTGGATATGGATTCCAGTTTCTCGGAATGGCGCATGCGGCAAGCGTGATCGGGGTCCTCTTATACCTGCCATTCGG
>QHXA01000550.1 GCA_003222755.1 Acidobacteriota bacterium | reverse complement strand
CGATCCGTGAATTTCCTCGCTCGGCCGCTCGTTGGTAGGAATTCGATGCTCTCCGCCAGCCCATTTTCCCAAGTCGATCAGCTTGCAGCGCTCGCTGCAGAAGGGACGATAAGGATTACCGGCGTATTCGACTTCTTTGTTGCAGGTAGGGCACTTCATGCATTCACACGCCCGAGGCGTGACAGGAAATTAGCCGGGGGTTAAGCGAGCGGGAGCGAGCGCAACCCCCGGTTGTCTGAAACCGAGCACATCCGCACGTGCGCGTACCCCCGGATAATTTACTTGCACGCCTCCGGCGTGCGCAATCTACAGGATCTTTCCAACCAAGTCGTAATCCAGGCTCTCCGTAATCTCAGCCGTATAAAACTCGCCGGGCGTGACCGGTTTGTCGCTTACGTCGTTGATCAATACGTGTCCATCGATATCCGGGGCCTGGGTTTCCATGCGGCCCTGGAGCAGAAGATCCGATTCCTCGGATTGGCCTTCGAGCAGAACTTCGACGGTACGTCCAACGAAACCGCGCAACCGGTTAGCCGAGATCTTCGCTTGCTCCTTCATGAGCCGATTGCGGCGGCGCGTGGCGGTCGATCGGGGAATCTTTGCCGCAAGATCGAATGCTCCGGTTCCCTCTTCGTCCGAGTAGAGAAACACGCCGACATTGTCGAACCGGACGTCCTTCACAAACGAGAGTAGTTCGTTGAAATCGTCCTCTGTTTCTCCAGGGAACCCGACAATAAAGGACGTGCGCAATCCCAAATCCGGCACGAGCTTTCGAATACCTTCGATCTGCCGCTCATAAATACCGCGATGGCCACCCCGTTTCATGAGTTCCAGAACCGGCCGGCTCGCGTGCTGATATGGAATATCGAAATATTTGCAAAGGCGCTCCTCTTCGGCAACCAGCCGCACGAGTTCGTCCGAGACCATATTCGGGTAGCAGTAGAGGAACCGCACCCACTTCAAGCCATCGATCTTGACCAGCTCGCGGAGCAATGTCGTGAGACCGTGAGCCAGGCCGAGGTCCTTGCCATAAGCCATGGTGTCTTGCGAAACGATTACCAGCTCGCGAACATCTTGCTCCGCAAGACGGCGAGATTCCGCCACAAGATCCGTGATGCTGCGGCTCCGGAACCGGCCGCGGAAACTCGGAATTGCGCAGAACGTGCACACATGGTCGCAGCCTTCGGAGATTTTCAAATACGCCATGTACGAGGGTGTCGTGAGGATTCGCGGGATCGTCGGAACTTCCTTCGATGAATACAGCGCGTCGATGGAGATATCGGGGACTGCAGCTGAAGAATCCAGTTGCACCGCCTCGAGAATGCGTCCGAGTTCGTCCGGACCGAAAACGAAGTCGATTTCCGGAATTTCTTTTTGGATATCCGTGCGATACCGCTCCGCGAGGCAGCCGGCGACAACCAGCTTTTTGCAGTTGCCCTGCGCCTTCAGTTGCGCCATTTCCAGAATCGTGTCGATGGATTCTTTCTTGGCGCTGTCGATGAATCCGCACGTATTGACGACGATGACGTCCGCGTCTTCTTTTTGATTGGTTATCGAATAACCCTGGCGCGCCAAGGTTCCGAGCATGACTTCGCTATCTACCAGATTCTTGGGACAGCCGAGGCTGACGAACCCCACCTTCGGCGATTTGTGTTCAGGCATCCTTAGTATGGTAGCAGGAACCGCGTACCCTACGGCCGCCTGGTTTTCACGTCTTGGATTGTCTGTTCCAGCAGTGAGAACTCCTCAGTCGAGACCGGCAGTTGGCCGTACTTGGATTTCTCAAACACGGTGAGCGCCCTTTCAAGAAGAGATCTCCGGTGCGGATCAGGCAATCCGAGTATCCACTCACGCCAGGTTTCGGCGGGCTTGCGCTTTCGCGTGGTGCGCTCGGCCATACGCGCCGCTCGATAGAACAGCTGCTCGACGACATCTTCCGTCGCGCGGCTGCGGCCTTGCCGAACTCGCCAGATCTGCAGCTGAGTGCTCAGGATGCGGCGATGCTTATAGGCCGCGGCGGCAAGCACAATCGCGATAAACACTGTCCAAAAGGCGCCTCTTCGCGCTACTTGCGCTGCCCCAGCAGATAAACGGGCAGAAAAGTAATGACCGTGCGCAATCCATCGATCGGACGTGTCTCTCAGCGCTGTCTGCAGCGATTGCACGCGATCTTGCGCGCTGCGGAACAGTTGCAGTTGTGCGCCGGAATCGTACACAAGGACATATGAATTCCAAAAAAGATCCATTGCGTCGATGTAATGCGAGAGCTGCATGGCGAGGTTGATCTCGGGACGATTCGGATCCGGAGGCGTCGGATCGAACTCCATCCAGCCACGCCCCGGAATGTACACTTCGACCCAGCTATGGGCATCGGATTCACGAATAATGTAATCGCTCCCGACGGGATTGTATTCGCCCATCAAGAAGCCGTTCACGAGCCGCGTTGGAATGCCGGCGGCGCGCAGCAGGATCGCCATGGAGGAAGCGAAATACTCACAATGCCCAGCCTTCGCTTGAAACAGGAACGTGCTTAATGGCTGTGGTCCGGGTGCCCAGGAGAGAGTTAGCGTGTACCGATAATTGCGCTTCAAATAACCCTCAACCAGCGACGCCTTTTCGATGATGGATTTTCCGTTTGCCGTAATTTGCTTCGCAAGCTGTTCAATCTGCGGATCGATATCGCGTGGGAGTTGAAGATAGCGAGCCGGGAGATCGTCTGGAATTCGATCTTCGGTTGACGAGTCGGCGAACATCCGGGCTCGATCGGGAATATCCGAAACGACCTCATATTGAATGCGCTGCGCCATCGGCAACCGCAGATAGACCGAGTCATCATCATCGTATTCGACGCCCTGCAGGCGTCCCGAGAGCGCGCGGATCTGATGAGGGCCAAAGAGCGTTGTGGTCGCCAGCGGTTCCAAAAAGATTTCGTATCGATCGGCTTCCTCAACGTGCGTGACCCGCGGTATGGAGTACTCGCCGTCTGCCGTCATCCGCAGCGGAAAACGCCTCCGGGCAGTCTTTGCCCAATTTCGGCCATCGAAACGGTCAAGCGCAATGCCTCGCCACTTGAGAACCGCGAAAGGCGTGCCGCTGATTTGGCGCGCATGCATGACGACAGCGTTACTCAGCTTGACTTGCCCGATATCGCCCAACTGCACACGATCGGTGAACCCGGACGCGAGCAGCGACTCCGCTGTCGCTCGCGTAAAATAGCCGGTGCCCACACGTGGAATAATCAGGAAGAGAAGAAAGCCTGTCAGGAGGATGCAGACGGTCGCCCAAAGGCTCATTCCGCTGAGCGGCATCACCACCTGCTGCGA